>NZ_JBSFGJ010000095.1:0-26298 GCF_053596515.1 Nonomuraea sp. NPDC001684 | reverse complement strand
CGACCAGCTCATCTTCGACCACCTCCACCAAACCAACCAACTCCCCTAACCCACCCGGGTCTCCTCGAGCTCTGAACTCGGTGGCAGACCGACGGCCCCCTTCGGCTTCCCTGAAATCCGAACCGGCGACAGACCTCCAGGCCGTCTCCAAGCCCCGAGCGGGAGCGGGGTCCAGCCCCGGAGGCAGCCCCACAGCCCTCCATCTCTCCGAGCCCCGAGCGTGACGAGCTCCGGACCTGGTGCAGGCCGCTGGGGGATCAGGAGAAGTCGTCCTCCAGGTCGATGCCCTCCTGTTCGAGAGCCTCTCGGATCACCCGGTACGCCAGCCCCGACGAGTACCCCTTGCGGGCGAGCATGCCGGCCAGACGGCGCGTACGGGTCTGCGAGTCGAGGGATCGGGTGGAGGCGAGCTTACGGTCCACCAGCCGTCGGGCCGTCTCGGCCTCCTGGTCGGAGTCCAGGCGCTCCACGGCTTCCTTCACGGTCTCGGTGTCCACACCCCGATGGCGCAACTCGGCCGCGAGCGCACGCTTGGCGAGGCCCCGACCGTGGTGCCGGGAATCGACCCATGCCTCCGCGAACGCCTCGTCATTGATCAGCCCGAGCTCGACAAACCGATCAAGCACCTTTCCGGCAGCCTCATCTGGTACGTCCCGCTTACGAAGGGCCTCGGCGAGCTGCGCCCGCGTCTTGGGAGCCATGGTGAGCAACCGAAGACAGATGGCCCGCGCAACGGACTCCGGGTCCGCCGCGGGCGCCGCCGCAGCGGAACTGCCGACGTCCGGCCCATCAGGCAACGGCCCGCCATGCGATGACCCGTCGTGCATTGGCCCGTCGTGCGATGGCCCGTCGTGCGATGGCCCGTCGTGCATTGGCCCGTCGTGCGATGACCCGTCGTGCGATGACCCGTCGTGCATTGGCCCGTCAGACGGCGACCCGTCGGACGGCGGGCCGCCACGGCCGGTCGTGCCTCTCCCGAAGCGTCCGCTCCCCCTGCCGCTCCCTCGTCCAGCGCCCCGACCGCCTGTCCGGCGCCCCTTGCCTGAACGCTTCTTCCCACCCGCGTCCTGCTCATCGCCGAACCAGCTGCTTCCGGCCAGCACCTCAGAATGCCACTCATCGGCGCCGCGCTTCACCTTGGAGGAAGCCTCGCCCTCCGGCCTTCCGCCAACGCCGCCGGGCTCGTACGGATCTTCCCGTTCCCGCAGGCGCTCCTCAGCGACACCGTCGTCATCCTGACCACTCAGCCCAGCCGGCCGCGCGCCTGAGCTTTCCTTTCTCTCCTGATCCCCGCTCGTACGCCGCGGAGGAACGCCAGCGACATCCTCGCCATCATGGCCACTCAGCTCATCCGAAGGGCTTCCAGAGAAACCCTCGCCGTCCCGAGCTCTCCGCCTGCTCGTACGCCGCCCAGCATCCCCGGCAGCGCCCTCGCCGTCATGATCGCCCAGCTCGTCCAGGGAGCTTCCGGCGAATCCCTCGTCGATCTGGGCCTTCTTCTTACGCCTTCCGGAACTGCCCTTACGGGCCGGTTCGGTGCGGGCGTCGTCAGCAAGCAAGTCTGGGACACCGCTGCGGTCGGCAGGAGTCTTACGCTCGCCTGGCCAGACGAAGATCGGCGCGTCGGCGCCCTCGTCCGAGCGCCCTCGGGATCCCCGTCCCCCGGCCCGGCCGCCGGTCCGGCCACCGCCTCGCCCACCAGCTCGGCCGCGATCAGACGGGCTGCCGTCGGGGGCGGCTTCGTCGTCCTGAGCGCTCGGGGCGGCCGAGTGGAGCCGGCCGGGAGAGGGCCGGTCAGCCGGATCGCCATGCTCAGTGCCCGGCCACGTCATGAACACCTCACTGCGCGCCCTGAACCCGAAACCCGCTTCACCGCCCAGCGCAACATCGGCCTCACTGCCCGGCGTGACGCCAGCCCCTTCGCTCAGCCCAACACCGGCGTCACCTTCCGGCGCAACGCCCGCCCTTCTGCGCGGCCCAACGTCAGCCTCATCGCTCGGGACGACGGGCGCCCCTTCGCCCAGCCCGACCTCAGCCTTGTTGCTCAGGCTCCCGTCGGCTTCGCGAGTTGAGCCCGTAGCTTTCTCGTCGGCCTGGGGGCGGGGGTCGCCCGGCCAGTGGAAGGTCGGCGCGGCCATCTCCCGGCCGGGGCCCCACGCCGGGGGCACGACAACGGCCTGCCTGCCCGTGCCCCAGCCCGACACACCCTCGTCGTCCACCTGCGCATGGACGACCACGTCGTCCATGTCCGCAGAGACGACCACGTCGTCCACGTGCGCAGGGACGACCACGTCGTCCGTATCGTCGCGAACCACCACGTCGTCCGCTTCATGGTGGACGACCGCAGCGTCCGCCTGATCGTGGACGGCCATGCCCTCCACGCCAGCGGCCCCGGCGGGATCGGCGGCGTCGGCCAGCCCGTCGTGGGGAGCCGGGTCATCTGCTCTGGTGTGGGTGGTCGGCGAGTGGTCGTCGTCAGAGGTGGGGGGCTCGGAAGCGGCGGCTCGGAGGCGGGCGCGTTGTTCGTGCCATTCGTCTACCGACGGCCAGCCGTCCGCAGCCGACCGGGCCAGGTCGGCGCCACGTGAGCCCCTGCCCGAGGCCGGACGGCCGGTAGCCCGGGTCACCGGCTCAGGGGTGGTGGCCCCGGACATCGACTCGGCCGGGGTGGCCCAGGTCTGCGACCCGGGGGTGGTGGAGGCGGACGTCGGGTCGGAGGGGGTGGCCCGGGGGCCGCGGGGTCCGCGCTTTCTGCGCTCCCCCGAGGCGGGGAGGTCGGGCCATGCGCCCCAGTCCTGGGAACGGGGCGCCTGCGACGGATCCCTGTCACTCATGCGCCGACCGATCAGACGTCACCCGGCTTGGGGGTGGACTTCGAGCCACGACCCGAGGGCGCGGCGGCGGGAGCCGGGACGGCGGCGGCGGGCTCGGCGGGCGTGTCGAGCTTCGGACCGACCCCGAGCTTGTCCTTGATCTTCTTCTCGATCTCGTTGGCCATGTCGGGGTGGTTCTTCAGGAAGTTGCGCGCGTTCTCCTTGCCCTGACCCAGCTGGTCGCCCTCGTACGTGTACCAGGCGCCCGACTTGCGGACGAAGCCGTGCTCGACGCCCATGTCGATGAGGCCGCCCTCGCGGGAGATGCCCACGCCGTAGAGGATGTCGAAGTCGGCGACGCGGAAGGGCGGGGCCATCTTGTTCTTGACGACCTTGACCCGGGTGCGGTTGCCGACCGCTTCCGTGCCGTCCTTCAGGGTCTCGATGCGGCGGATGTCCATGCGGACGGAGGCATAGAACTTGAGCGCCTTACCACCGGTCGTGGTCTCGGGGCTGCCGAACATGACGCCGATCTTCTCGCGGAGCTGGTTGATGAAGATCGCGGTGGTGCCGGTGCTGTTGAGCGCGCCGGCGACCTTGCGCAGGGCCTGGGACATGAGGCGGGCCTGGAGGCCGACGTGGCTGTCGCCCATCTCGCCCTCGATCTCGGCCTTGGGCACCAGGGCGGCCACCGAGTCGATGACGATGATGTCGACCGCGCCGGACCTGATCAGCATGTCGGCGATCTCGAGCGCCTGCTCACCGGTGTCGGGCTGGGAGACCAGCAGGGCGTCGGTGTCGACGCCCAGCTTCTTGGCGTATTCGGGGTCAAGGGCGTGTTCGGCGTCGATGAACGCCGCGATGCCGCCGGCCCGCTGGGCGTTGGCCACCGCGTGCAGGGCGACCGTGGTCTTGCCCGAGGACTCGGGGCCGTAGATCTCGACGATGCGCCCACGCGGGAGGCCGCCGATGCCGAGGGCCACGTCAAGGGAGATCGACCCGGTGGGGATCACCTCGATGGGGGCTCGGGCGTCGTCGCCCAGTCGCATGACGGAGCCCTTGCCGAACTGCCGCTCGATCTGAGCGAGCGCGGTCTCGAGGGCCTTCTCGCGGTCGTTGATAGCCATGGGAGCTCCCTCTGGAGGGTCGTGGTCCGATCAGTCGAGTGAAAGCTACGGCCTGCCACCGACATTTTCTGAGACGGTCGGGGAAGGCGTGGCCGGGTTCGGCAGGTTCATCGTAGCCGAACGGCTGTTCGATCACATCACGAACACGCTGCTGGGATGCATGCGGCGTGTTCAGAGGAGGGCGAGGCCGATGCTCGGACGTCGCTCGCGTTCATGGTGGTTGCCGGCCGATTGGCCGTGGGGTCTGCCCGGGGGGTCGCAACCGTGGGATCGGGCGCGGCGGGCGGAGGTGATGGGGTGCCCCCGCATGGGCGGCTGCCTGGGTCCGGGTCCGACGAACGCCTGTCCCTCGCGGACGAGCGGCATCTGACCCGTCCGGGAAAACGCGGCTCCGGCCGTCCCGGAGAACACGAATCCGGCCCGTCCCGAAGAACGCGGCTCTGGACCGTCCCGGAGAACACGGACCTGGACCGTCCCGAAGAACACGGACCTGGACCGTCCCGAAGAACACGGACCTGGACCGTCCCGGAGAACACGGACCTGGACCGTCCCGGAGAACACGGACCTGGACCGTCCCGGAGAACACGGACCTGGACCGTCCCGGAGAACGCGGGGCAAGCCGTCCTGAAGGATGCGGATCGCCGTGTGGGGAGACGTCACGGACGCTCTTCCCACCGGCGCGGAGAGCGCGGGCACCGGGGCCAGGGGGGCACCGGGGACACGTGGGGCGAGGGCGTTCGCGATCTCCCGCGCGGGTTGCCGCCGACGTGTTGTCATACGCCGTGAGCTGGGGAGACTCCCATGCAGGGGATTGGCTGGGAGGCGGCGAAGTGGCGAGTGGCTACACCGGGGAACGACGCACCCTTCTGGAGGCGCTCGCCGAGTTGCTGCCCCATCAGGGGCTGGTCAGCCGCATGGTCGGCGGTGACGATCCGGTGCTGTGGGTGTGGCATCCGCGCACGCGCCGCCAGACGATCATCTTCGCCACCCCCTCCAGCGGGGGCTGGACGTTGTTGTGGTCGCCGGGCGGCCAGGGCAGCGCAGACGACCTGGAGGCCACGGCGGACGCGCTCCGCCGGACGCTGGGCTCGACGTAGCCCGGACGGGACGTCCCCGACCTGGGTTCAGCGCAGCCCGGGCGAGACGTCCTCCACCTGGCACACGGCCCGCCACACGGTCTTGGCGCTCTCGCCGTCGGCCAGCGCCTGGATGACGGTACGGCCGCCCAGCGGGGCGATCACGTAGTCGCGGGCCCACGACTCGGCATAGGTCTCGCCGAAATGGACGTTCATCCGTCTCCAGAACTCGGTCAGGCGCATGGACCAAGTATGGAATCGCGTCAGGTGTGGGTAAGACATCCGCATGCCAAAGACCCCCAAGTCTTCACCCCCGAAGACCGCCAGGACCAAGGCCAACAGGGCGCGGCGCCGCCGGCTGTTACTCGCGATGCGGCAGGCCGTCCAGAAGGAGAAGGGACAGCGATCGGAGCGGCACGCGGGAATCAGGCGGGAGCCGCGTGCGGGCAGGCCGCGTACGCGCAGGGCGTCACGGCGCTGAGCCGGGACGAACCGTCACAGAACTCGCGCACCGTACATCTCACCGAGATGGTCGGCGAGCAGCTCCAGGCGGGCGCCGTCGGGGTCCTTGAAGTAAATGGAGGCGCCGCTCTCGATCTGGTGCGGCACGCCGGCCATCTCCAGCTTGCCGCGCAGCCGCTCCCAGGTGGCGGGGTCGACGGAGATCGCCACGTGGTGCAGCCCGCCGAGCACCTCCTGGTACGGGCCGAGGTCGAGCCCCGGGAAGTCGAAGAACGCGAGCAGGTTGCCGTTGCCGATGTCGAAGAAGAAGTGGCTCGAACCCTTGTAGTCGCGGTTCTCGATGATCTCCGTCAGCGGGAACTCCAGCAGTTCCTGGTAGAACTTGATGGTCCGTTCCACATCGGACGACAACATGGCCACGTGGTGCAGGCCACGGGCGCTGCTCGACGGCCGGTGCGGTAAGGCGTACTGGCTTCTCAACTGTGCGCGTCGGGTCTCGACGGCGGCATAATCAATGGTCACGGTCGCTGTATGTCCGCCTTGACCCCCACTCAATCACCCGGCGCCGCTCGAATGCGTTTTCTGTCGGTGGCGCGAGGCAGTATGTGCTGGTGAGCTCGCTAGACCACTTCACCCAGGTGACCAGGCAATGGTTCGCCGGCGCCTTCCAGGCGCCCACGGCGGCCCAGGAGGGCGCGTGGGAGTCGATCGCGCGCGGCGACAACACGCTGGTCGTCGCCCCCACGGGGTCGGGCAAGACGCTGGCGGCGTTCCTGTGGTCACTCGACCGGCTCGCGGCGCGGGCGGCCGATCAGGCGCCGGGCGAAGGCATCGCGAAGGGGCACAAGCCGGGCACCCGCGTGCTCTACGTGTCGCCGCTCAAGGCGCTGGCCGTCGACGTCGAGCGCAACCTGCGCGCGCCGCTGGCCGGGCTCAGGCAGACGGCGCGCCGGCTCGGGCTGCCCGTCCCGGAGATCTCGGTGGCGATCCGCTCCGGCGACACCCCGGCCGAGGAGCGCAGGCGGTTCGCCGCCAAGCCGTCCGACATCCTGATCACCACTCCCGAGTCGCTGTTCCTGCTGCTCACCAGCCAGGCGCGCGACGCGCTGCGCGACGTCGAGACGGTGATCGTCGACGAGGTGCACGCGGTCGCGGCCACCAAGCGCGGCGCCCATCTGGCGCTCAGCCTGGAGCGGCTCGACGCGCTGCTGGAGCGTCCGGCCCAGCGGGTGGGGCTGTCGGCGACCGTGCGGCCGGTGAGCGAGGTGGCGGCCTTCCTCGGCGGCACGCGTCCGGCGACGGTGGTGCAGCCGCCGTCCGACAAGCGCATCGAGATCGAGGTCGTCGTCCCGGTCGAGGACATGACGGAGATGGCGGGGGCGCCCGATCCCGAGCAGGTCGAGCCGTCGTCCAGCCGGTCGATCTGGCCCCATGTGGAAGACCGCCTGTTCGACCTGATCGAGTCCCACAGCTCGACGATCGTGTTCGCCAACTCCAGGCGGCTGGCCGAGCGGCTGTGCACCCGGCTCAACGAGCTGGCCTACACGCGGCGGCAGGGCCTGGAGGCGATCGACCTGTCGATCTGGGAGACGCCGCCGCAGGACGACCAGGAACCCCCGCCGTCCAGGCGCATGCCCGCCGAGACGATGGCGCAGGCCGGGGCGAGCAAGGGCGTGGTGAGCGAGATCGTCCGGGCCCACCACGGCTCGGTGTCGAAGGAGGAGCGGGCCCAGATCGAGGAGGCGCTCAAGTCGGGGCGGCTGCCCGCCGTGGTCGCCACCTCCAGCCTGGAGCTGGGCATCGACATGGGCGCGGTCGACCTGGTGGCGTGCGTGGAGGCCCCGCCGAGCGTGGCCAGCGGGCTGCAGCGCATCGGCCGGGCCGGCCACCAGGTGGGCGCGGTCTCCCGAGGGGTGATCTTCCCCAAGTACCGGGGCGACCTCGTCCAGACGGCCGTGGTGGCCGAGCGCATGCGCGGCGGGCAGATCGAGGAGTTGCGCTACCCGCGCAACCCGCTCGACGTGCTGGCCCAGCAGATCGTGGCCATGACCGCGCTCGACGAGTGGACCGTCGACGAGCTGGAGACCGTGGTCAAGCGGGCCGCCCCCTACGCCACCCTGCCGCGCAGCGCGCTGGAGGCGACGCTCGACATGCTGGCCGGCCGCTACCCGAGCGAGGAGTTCGCCGAGCTGCGGCCGCGCATCGTCTGGGACCGCGTCACCGGCGCCCTCCAGGGGCGGCCCGGCGCGCAGCGGCTGGCAGTGACCAACGGCGGCACGATCCCCGACCGCGGCCTGTTCGGCGTGTTCCTCGTGGGTGAGAAGGCGTCCCGGGTGGGCGAGCTCGACGAGGAGATGGTCTACGAGTCGCGGGTGGGCGACGTGTTCGTGCTGGGCGCGACGTCGTGGCGGATCGAGGACATCACGGCCGACCGGGTGCTGGTCTCGCCCGCTCCCGGCCAGCCGGGGAAGCTGCCGTTCTGGCACGGCGACACGGCCGGGCGTCCGGCCGAGCTGGGCCGGGCGATCGGGCAGTTCCTGCGGGAGCAGGCCAAGCAGGGTTCCACCGACCGCATCAGGGAGGCGGGGCTCGACGAGTTCGCCGCGAGCAACCTGCTGGCCTACCTCGACGAGCAGCGCGAGGCCACGGGCTACGTGCCCGACGACCGTACTCTGCTGGTCGAGCGCTTCCACGACGAGCTGGGCGACTGGCGGGTGGTGATCCACTCCCCCTACGGCGCGCGGGTGCACGCGCCCTGGGCGCTGGCGATCAACCGGCGGCTGCGCGAGCGTTACGGCATCGACGTGCAGGCCGTGCACTCCGACGACGGCATCGTGCTGCGCATCCCCGACACGCTGGCCGAGCCGCCCACCGACGTGGCGGCGTTCGACGCCGAGGAGATCGAGCAGATCGTCACCGAGGAGCTGGGCGGGTCGGCGATGTTCGCCTCCCGGTTCAGGGAGTGCGCGGGGCGGGCGCTGCTGCTGCCGCGCCGCGTGCCGGGCCGGCGCAGCCCGCTGTGGCAGCAGCGCCAGCGGGCCGCCCATCTGCTGGGCGTGGCCTCCCAGTACGCCTCGTTCCCGATCGTGCTGGAGACGATGCGCGAGTGCCTCCAGGACGTGTTCGACGTGCCGGGGCTGGTCCAGCTCATGCGCGACATCGCGGCCCGGCGGATCCGGGTGGTGGAGGTCGAGACGTCGCAGGCCTCGCCGTTCGCCGCGTCGCTGCTGTTCCACTACGTCGGCGCGTTCATGTACGAGGGCGACGCGCCGCTGGCCGAACGTCGCGCGCAGGCCCTGGCGCTGGACACCACGCTGCTGGCCGAGCTGCTCGGCCAGGCCGATCTGCGCGAGCTGCTCGACCCCGACGTGATCGTGAGCAGCGAGCGCGAGCTGGCCCGGCTCGACCGGCCGCTGCGCGACGCCGAGGACCTGGCCGACCTGCTGCGTTCGCACGGGCCGCTGCTGACGCCCGACGTGAGCGTGCGCGGCGGCGACCCGTCCTGGCTGGAGGAGCTCGAACGCGCGCGCCGGGCCATCCGCGTGCGCATCGCGGGCGAGGAGCAGTGGGCGGCCGTGGAGGACGCCGCCCGGCTGCGCGACGCGCTCGGCGTGCCGCTGCCCGTGGGGGTGCCGCACGTGTTCCTCGAGCCGGTGCCCGACCCGCTGGCCGACCTGGTGGCCCGGCACGCCCGCACCCGCGGGCCCTTCCACGCCGGCACCGCCGCCGCCAGGTTCGGGCTCGGCGCGGCCGTGGTCACCGACGCGCTGCGGCGGCTGGCCGCCTCGGGGCGCGTGGTGAACGGCGAGTTCCGGCCGGGCGGCCGGGGCGAGGAGTGGTGCGACGCCGGGGTGCTGCGGATGTTGCGCCGCAGGTCGCTGGCCCGGCTGCGCAAAGAGGTCGAGCCGGTCGCGCCCGAGACGCTGGCCCGCTTCCTGCCCGCCTGGCACGGCATCACCGGTTCTGGCACGTCGTCCGACGGTTCACGGGCGGGGGCGGCCCGGGCCATGGACGCGCTGGTGCGATCCGTCGAGCAGCTCCAGGGGGCCGCGGTGCCGGCGTCCGCGCTGGAGACGCTGGTGCTGCCCTCGCGGGTGCCCGGCTACCATCCGGCGCTGCTCGACGAGCTGACCTCGTCGGGCGAGGTGATGTGGGTGGGGCAGGGGTCGTTGCCCGGCGGCGACGGATGGGTGTCGCTCTACTTCGCCGACACCGCGCCGCTGCTGCTGCCCGACCCGGCCGAGATCACGATGACCCCGCTGCACGAGCGCGTGCTCGACCTGCTGGGCGGCGGGGGCGCGCTGTTCTTCCGGGGCATCTCCGACCAGCTCGGGGCCCAGGGCGGGGCGCTCGACGACGCGACGCTGGTCTCGGCGTTGTGGGATCTGGTGTGGTCGGGCCGGGTCTCCGGCGACACGCTCGCGCCGCTGCGGGCCACGCTGGGCACCGGGCGTCCGGCGCACCGGCCCGCCACGACGCGGCGGCGCCGGGCCGTGCTGCCGTCGAGGAGCGGGCCGCCGACCGTGGCCGGGCGGTGGTGGCTGCTGCCCGGTCCGGCCGACGACGCGACGCAGCGGGCGCACGCGCAGGCCGAGGTGCTGCTCGAACGGCACGGCGTGGTGACGCGCGGAGCGGTGACCTCCGAACGGCTGCCCGGCGGGTTCACGCCTGTCTACCAGGTGCTTCGCGCCTATGAGGAGAGCGGGCGGTGCCGCCGGGGGTACTTCGTCGAGGGGCTGGGGGGCGCGCAGTTCGCGCTGGCGGGCGCGGTCGACCGGATGCGCGCCATGACCCCGAGCGTCGCACCGACCGGCGGTGGGCCGGGCGAGGGCTTCGGTTCGCCGCCCGAGATCCCCGCTTGGGAGACCGGCCGGTCCGGCGGTGGGGGGTTCGGTCCCCCCGGCGGGGGGTTCGGCGGCGGAGAGGGTGGCCGGAGCTCGCGGTCCGGGGGCGGCGGGTTCGACCGGGGCGGCGAGGCCGGGATGCCCGGTCAAGGCGGCCGGAGCGGGTCCGGGCGGCGGGCCGTGGTGCTGGCCGCCGCCGACCCGGCCAGCCCGTACGGGGCCGCGCTGCCCTGGCCGCAACGTCCCGGCGACGTCGGGCACAAGCCGGGCAGGAAGGCGGGCGCGCTGGTCGTGCTCGTGGACGGCTACCTCGTCCTGTACGTGGAGCGGGGCGGCAAGACGTTGCTGTCGTTCGCCGACGACGAGCGGCTGCAACCGGCGGTCGACGCGCTGGCGCTGGCCGTACGCGACGGGGCGCTCGGCAAGCTGACGGTGGAGCGGGCCGACGGCGCGTCCATCGTGGAGTCGCCGCTGGCGGCCGCCCTGGAGGCGGCCGGGTTCCATCCGACTCCCCGGGGGCTGCGCCTCCGCGCCTGACCATCGGTGGTGGCGGGCGCTCGGCCGTCCGCCGATTTGTATACGATGGGCGGCCATATGGCTGATGTGATGCGGGGCGCGGGGCGTACGACGCTGCTGGGCGAGGTCACCGAGGAGCTGCGTCGTCGCATCCTGTCCGGTGAGCTGGCGCAGGGAGAGCGGCTGGTCGAGGATCGGCTGGCTGCGCTGCTCGGCGTGTCGCGCAACCCCGTGCGCGAGTCCATCCGGGTGCTGGCGGCCGAGGGGTTCGTCGAGGTCGTCCCGCGGGTCGGCGCGACGGTCGCGCGGCTGACGGCCGAGGAGGGCGAGGAGCTCTTCGACGTGCGCATGGCGGTCGAGGGCCTGGCCGCCCGGCTGGCGGCGCGCAAGCGCCGCCCCGAGGCCGTCGCGCGGCTGCGCCGGATCCTCGACGCGGCCAGGGAGGCCGTGGCGGCCGGGCGACCGGCGGAGGTGGCCGAGCTCAACACCGCCTTCCACCTGGCCGTGGGCCAGGCGGCGGGCAACTCCTACCTCAACCTGATGATGAAGCCGATGGTGCTGCGGGCGCAGTGGGTCTTCAGCCAGACCGCCGCCGTCCGGGGGCCGCACTCCTGGACCGAACACCTGAGCCTGTGCGAGGCCATCGCGGCGGGCGACGAGGACGAGGCCCAGGCCAGGGCGGTCGCGCACGTCGCCGCCGCCCGCCGGTCGTTCCTCGCGGCCGTGCCCCGTACGGCGAACCACGCGACCGACGCGGACCACCCGGACAACGCGGACGCACAGGCGGCGACCGGTACCCCGCAGCACGGGTGAGGCGCGGGGATTGTATACAGTCTCCTGAACCGTCCCCCCGGAGGAGAGACCGTTGTTCACCACCAGACCCGAGCTGACGGGCGACTTCGGCATGGTCGCCAGCACCCACTGGCTGGCCTCGGCGGCCGGGATGGGCGTGCTGGAGCGCGGCGGCAACGCCTTCGACGCGGCGGTGACGGCCGGGTTCGTGCTCCAGGTCGCCGAACCGCACCTGAACGGCCCCGGCGGCGAGGTGCCGATCCTGCTGTGGAGCGAGGAGGAGCAGAAGGTCTCGGCGGTGTGCGGCCAGGGCGTGGCCCCCGCTGCCGCGACCGTCGAGCGCTTGGCCGCGATGGGGCTGGACGTCGTCCCCGGCACGGGTCTGCTGGCGGCGACGGTGCCGGGCGCGTTCGGCGGCTGGATGTCGCTGCTGGAGCGCTGGGGCACCTGGTCGCTGGCCGAGGTGCTGGCCCCGGCGATCCACTACGCCGAGCGCGGCGTGCCGGTGCTCGACCGGATCGCCGCCACGATCGGCACCGTCGAGGAGCTGTTCAGGCACGACTGGCCCACGTCGGCGGCCACCTGGCTGCCGGACGGCCGGGTGCCCGCGCCGGGTTCGAGGCTGGCCAACCCGGTGCTCGCGGCGACCTACCGCAGACTGGTCGCCGAGGCTGAGGCCGCCTCGGCCACCCGCGAAGGTCAGCTCGCCGCCGCCCGGCATGCCTGGTACGAGGGCTTCGTCGCCGAGGCCGTCGCCGGTTTCAGCACCGGCACCGCCTGGCGGGACAGCTCGGGCGAGGTCCACGGCGGCCTGCTCACCGGGGACGACCTGGCCCGCTGGTCCGCCACGGTCGAGGAGCCGGTGAGCTTCGACTACCGCGGGCACACCGTGTACAAGACAGGGCCTTGGGGACAGGGGCCGGTCTTCCTGCAGCAGCTCGCCCTGCTGTCCGGGTTCGACCTCGATGCCGCCGGCTTCCTGGACGCCGACTACGTGCACGTGGTCACCGAGGCGGCCAAGCTCGCCTTCGCCGACCGCGAAGCCTGGTACGGCGACGCGGACGTCCCCATGGCCGACCTGCTGAGCGCGGCGTACAACGAAGAGCGGCGGCGGCTGATCGGGACCGAGGCCAGCCTGGAGCTGCGGCCGGGCGCGCCCGGCGGCCGGGAGCCGCGGCTGCCGGTCCTCCCGGCCGGCACGGCGGCCCTCTCCCCCGCGATTCCGGCGCCCGTTCGTCCGGGCATCGGCGAGCCGACGGTCGCCCGCCACGACGCACCGCCGACCGGCCGCCCGCGCACTCTGACCGGCGCCGGTGAGCAGACGGTGACGCCGGACGGCGCGGTCCGGGGCGACACCTGTCACGTGGACGTCGTGGACCGGTTCGGGAACATGGTCTCGGCCACGCCCAGCGGCGGCTGGTTGCAGAGCTCCCCCACGATCCCCGAGCTCGGCTTCTGCCTTGGGACCAGGGCGCAGATGTTCTGGCTGCAGGAGGGGCTGCCCGCGTCGCTGCGGCCCGGCGCGCGCCCGCGCACCACGCTGTCGCCGTCGTTCGCCACCCGGGACGGCAGGCCGTGGCTGGCGTTCGGCACGCCGGGCGGCGACCAGCAGGACCAGTGGAGTGTCAACTTCTTCCTGGCCGTCGTGCACGGGCGGCTGAACCTCCAGGAGGCGATCGAGGCGCCCATGTTCCATTCCGCGCACTTCCCCAGCTCGTTCTTCCCGCGTGGCTCGCGTCCCGGGGTGTTGCACGTCGAGGAGCGGCTCGACCCGGGGGTGGTGGCCGAGCTGCGGCGGCGCGGGCACGAGGTCGAGGTCGAGGGCCCGTGGTCGCTCGGCAGGCTCAGCGCGGTGGCCCGCGACGGCGCCTTCCTGCGGGCCGCCGCCAATCCCCGCAGCGCCCAGGGCTACGCGGCCGGCCGATGACCGGCAACCGCACGCCCCGCCTGAACGCGAGAACCACCACCGACCGTGCCTCCCGGATGGGAGTGGGGTGGTGACGGTTGGGGAGCTGGTCTTTCTGGTGGGGGCCGGGTTGCTGGCGGGGGCGGTCAACGCTCTGGCCGGGGGCGGCACGCTGATCTCCTTCCCGGCGCTGGTGGCGTTCGGCTACCCGGGCGTCACCGCGTCGGTGACCAACGCGGTGGCCCTGTGGCCCGGCTACCTGGGCGGCGTCGTCGGCTACCGCGCCGAGCTGCGCGGGCAGCGGCGCAGGGTGACGGCGCTGTCGGCCGCCACCGTGGCGGGCTCCGTGGCGGGCTGTTCGCTGCTGCTGCTCACGCCGGGCCGGTTGTTCGACTCGCTGGTGCCGTGGCTGGTGACCTTCGCCAGCCTCGCGCTGCTGGCCCAGCCGTGGCTCAAGCACCGCTTCGGCGGCGCGGCCGGGCAGCCTCCGAGCAGGCTGGTGTACGCCGGGGTGTTCCTGGGCGGCTGCTACGGCGCCTACTTCAACGGCGGGATGGGCGTGCTGCTGCTGGCCGTGCTCGGCATGTTCCTGCACGACGACCTGCACCGGGTCAACGCCGTACGGGCCGCGTTGTCGCTGGTCGTCAGTACGGTGTCGGTGGTGGCGTTCGCGCTGTTCGGCCCGGTGGAGTGGCAGGCCGTGGCGGTGGTGGCGCCGGCCAGCCTGGCGGGTGGCTTCCTCGGCACCCGCGTGGCCCGGCTCATGCCGCCGAACGTGCTGCGCGGCGTCGTCGTGACCTTCGGCCTCGGCGTGGCGGCGGTGCTCGCGCTGCGGTGAAGCTGCGTCGAACGGGCGGTTCAGGCGACGGTGGCCTCGATCAGGTCATCGACCACGTCGGTCAGGTCGTTGCCCCGGGCGTGCACGCGCCGCTGGCGCACCGCCCCGGAGCCCTTGCTCAGCAGCCGTTCCAGGCCCTCTTCGATGAAGGTCAGGTCGCCGGCCTCGGCCAGCGCGGCGCTCACGTGGCCGAACAGCCGGCGGGCCATCACCGTGGCGGGCACGAGCGTTCCGTGCCGCACGTCGAGGCTGTCGCCGACCAGGCCGTCCCGGGCGGCCCGCCAGTAGGCGGCCCGCAGCACCTCCGACGGGATCGGCAGCCCGCGGTCGCCGCGCGCCACCTCCCGCAACGCGGTCACGACCAGGGCCCGGATCAGGCCGATGATCGTCAGGCTGTCGCTCACGTCGAGCGGCACGTCGGCCACCCTGATCTCGACCGTCGGCAGCCTCGGCGACGGACGGGTGTCCCAGAAGACCGTCTTGGGGTCCATCAGCGCGCCCGACTCCGACAGCGCACGCAGCGCCAGTTCGTAGTCGCCGAACGTCGGGAAGTACGGCGGCGCCCCGGACACCGGCCACCGCCCCCAGCTGATCACCCGCCAGGACGCGTAGCCGGTGTCGCGGCCCACGAAGAACGGCGAGTTGGCGGCCAGCGCGATCAGCGTCGGCAGCCAGGGTCTGAGATGGTTGCCGACGTAGACGGCGATCTCCTCGTCCGGTACGTCGACATGCACGTGCAGCGCGCAGATGCTGATCTCGTCCTGCAACGCCCGGTAGAGCTCCTTGCCCTGCTGATAGCGGTGGTCGTCGGTGAGCGGCGGCGGCATGACGTTGCCGAGCACCGGGATGCCGCTGGCCACGACCGCCAGGCCGCAGGACCGGGCCGCCTCGGACACCTCCTTCCGTGCTGCCCGGAGCTGGGAGCCCAGCTCACTGAGGTCGGCGGAGGGCGGCGTACGGGCCTCCACCTGGAAACGGGTGATCTCGTGGGCCACGTCGAGCATGTCCGTCGCGGCGGCCAGGACCTCGGCCGCCCGGGGGGACACGTGGCGGGTGCGGGGATCGACGACGAGGTATTCCTCTTCGATCCCGATCAACGGAACCATGCACACCTCGCTGGGGGAGTCCGAAGAGCCTCCGCCACAGGTTGTGCCCGTGCCGCTGCCGGGGGAAAACCTGGCTAGAAGGGGGCAGGACCGTACAGGGCGGCGGGGGCGCCGGTGGACATGGCCCAGTAGCGGTCGCCGTACGACCAGTGCCACCACTCGGTGGGGTAGTTGACCAGGCCCACGGGCTCCAGGGCGGCGGCCAGGATCTCGCGGTGGGCGCGGGCCTGCGCCGGGATGCCGGCGGCGGCCGTGTAGCAGGCGCCGCCGCTCTCCTCGGGGTTGTCGTTGACCTGGGTGCCCATGTCGTACTCGGTGCCGTCGGGGGCGCACAGGGTCAGGTCGACGGCGGCGCCGGCGGTGTGGGGGGCGACCTCGACAGGGGACACATAACGACTCGCCGCGACATAGGACTCGTCAGGCGTCATGTCGGGATAAGTGGTGAGGAGCTCCGCGCGGTACCCCTCGAAGATGCGCCGCTGCGTGGCGATGGGCCGGTATCCCTCGACGATCAGCAGGTGGAAGCCGTCGGGCAACGAGCTCTCGGCCCGCTCCAGCCGGTCGAGCAGCCCCGCCCGCAGGTGCGCGTACGCGCCGTCGGCGTCGGCCATCCGTGTGTCGACCCGCAGCCGCCCGCGTACGTCGGCCAGCGGCTCACCGCACTCCCGGACGGGGACCGCCGAGACGCGCGGGTCGGAGATGAGGACTACGTCGGTGTCGAGCTGCCACATGGGCAGAAATTCTCACACAGTGTCGGAGAAAACCTGCTCCCGGGCCTGTTCCAGGGCCGCGACCATGGCCCCGCGCAGCACCGCGTTGCCGGTCACCTTGGTGGTCACCACGGTCGGCTGGCTCGGGCACACGCGGGCCACGGCCTCCTCGACCTTGGCGGCCAGCCGCTCGCCGCCGGCCCGTCCGACGTCGCCGCTGAGCACGATCAGCCCGGGGTCGAGCACGACGGCCACGGCCGCCGCGCCCACGGCCAGGCGGCCCGCCACCTCGTCCAGGTAGTCCTCGTCGCCGTTGCGGACCAGGTCGGGCACGGTGTAGCCGATCACGCCGTGCTCGCCGGCCAGGCCGCGCAGGGCGTCGTGGCCCACCAGGCGCTGGAACGAGCCCGACTGCGGCTGCGAGACGTCGGACGGCAGCGGCTCGCCCGGCACCGGCAGCCAGCCGATCTCGCCCGCGCCGCCGGTGATCCCCCGGTGCAGCCGGCCGCCGAGCATCACGCCCAGGCCCTGGCCGACGCCGGCCCAGATGACCACGAAGTCGTCGTGGCCGACGGCGGCGCCGTAGCGGCTCTCGGCCAGGGCGACCAGGTTGACGTCGTTCTCTATCGTCACCGAGCCGCCGAGGGTCTGGCGCAGGCTGGCCAGCACGCCGACGTGCCAGTCGGGCAGGTCGTAGGACCAGCGCACATCGCCGCTGCGGGGATCGACGACGCCCCGGGTGCCGATGACGAACGAGCGGAGCTGGGAGAGCTCGACGCTGGCCGTGGCGCAGGCCCGCTGGACGGCCGAGTGGACCGCCTTCACCGGATCGCGGGCGTCGGACGGGTTGACCGTCACCTCGACAACGATTTTACCTGTGATGTCCGCCACACCGACAGTGAGGCTGTCGGGCAGCACCTCCAGCCCGGCGACGTACGCGCTCGACGGAACCACCGCGTACAGGGCGGCGTGCGGGCCGCGGCCGCCGGCGCGCTCGCCCGCGACCTCCACCAGGCCCCGTTCTTCGAGTCGAGCGAGCAGCTGACCTGCGGTTACCTTGGATAGCCCCGTTCGCTCCCCCAGTTCGGCGCGGGTCAGCGGACCGTCCGCGAGGAGGAGTTCAAGTGCCGAGCGGTCGTTCAACCTGCGCAGCAACCGGGGGATCCCCGGGCTTCGACTCATTACCGCACCCCTCTCGTCACGAATGGCTAACGAGCGTTTCTTTTAAGAAAGTTTCTTGTTAGTTTAACAGCGTCGTTCGGCATTTGACGATCAGCCTGGTGCGGACCGTAGGCCAGCACCCGGGAAGGGAGAACCCTGTGAGGATCGCGAAGATCACAGCCACTACGGTCACCACGGCCGCCCTGGCCCTGGGCCTGGCCGCCTGTGGGTCAAGCGAGGAGCCGAAGCCGTCGTCCAGCGCGGCCGCCCCCGCTTCCAGTGGCCCCAAGTTCGCGGGCAAGACGCTCAGCGTGTGGCGTCTGGGCGACAGCAACCCTGCCGCCGCCAAGTACATGGAAGAGCTCAACGCCGAGTTCAAGAAGCAGACCGGCGCCGAGGTCAAGCTTGAGTGGATCCCGTGGCCGCAGGTGGCGGACAAGTTCGCCGCCGCCGCGACCGGCACCGGCCCGGACGTGACCGAGATCGGCAACGACCAGGTCCCGATGTGGCAGAGCCAGGACGCGCTCACCCCCATCACCGACATCGCGCGTGAGGGCGACCGGGCCCAGATCCCCGAGAACCTCTACGGCTACGAGACGGTCGACGGCGAGATCTACGGCATCCCGTGGGGCGCCGGCGCCCGCGCGGTGCTCTACCGCAAGGACTGGTTCGCCGACCTGAAGATCGAGGTTCCCAAGACCTGGGACGAGCTCGTCGCCGCGGCCAAGAAGATCCAGAAGGAGAAGGGCGCCGGCGTCGACGGCTTCGCCTTCAACGGCGGCTCCGACGCCAACCACCTGCTGGCCGCGTTCGCCTGGTCCGAGGGCGGCGAGTTCGCCGTCAAGGAGGGCGACAAGTGGGTCGGCAAGCTGACCGACCCCGGCTTCCAGAAGGGCTTCGAGACCTACACCGGTCTGGTCACCGGCGGCCTGTCCAGCAAGGCGAACCTGACGCTGAACACCGTCGACATCCGCAAGCGCTTCGCCAACAACAAGGTGGCGATGTACCTCACCGCCGGCTGGGACCTGCCCGGCATCGAGGAGGACTCGAAGGGCAAGCTGAAGGGCGACAAGCTCGGCTTCTTCCCGCTGCCCGCCAAGACCGGCGGCCTGGCCCCGTCCTTCTTCGGTGGCAACGACATCGCGCTGTGGGGCGGCACCAAGGAGGCCGACCTCGGCAAGGAGTACATCAAGCTCGCCACCAGCAAGACCTGGGCCGACCGCTACGCCAAGGAAGGCGGCCTGCTGCCGGTCTACCCCGACACCCTGGCGGCGCTGAACGAGGACCCGGCGCAGGGCCCGTTCGCCCAGGCCTTCGCCAAGGCCAAGGCGTTCCCGGCCGACCCGAACTGGGCCGAGGCCGACGCCACCAAGGCCGTGCTGCAGAACGCGGCGCGCGCCGTCATCGAGGGCAAGAAGGACACCACCACGGCTCTCGCTGACGCCAACAAGGAACTCGAAGAGATCCTGAACCAGTAACGATGGCGAACACGACTACGGTCACCCGGGGCAGGGGCTCGTCCCCCGCCCCGGGGCGCCGCCGTAAGAAGGGCGGCGGGCCCGTCAAGGCCACCGGGATGCCCACCTGGAGCATCCCGTACGTGCTGCTCATCCCCGGTCTGCTGGTCATCGCGGGACTGCTGCTCTACCCGATGTTCCAGCTCGGCGTGATGGCCTTCCAGAAGGTCGGGCTCGCGCAGATCAGGGGGAGCAAGCCGGCCGATTGGGTGGGCCTGGACAACTTCAACAAGGTCCTCTCCAACGACATCTTCTGGTCGGCTCTGCGCAACACCGTGGTGTTCGCCTTCGTCGCCGTCAGCCTCACGTTGATCGTGGGCACCGCGGTCGGCGTGCTGCTGAACAAGCTCGGCAAGAAGATGTCCCTGTTCGTGGTCATCGGGTGCATGTTCGCCTGGGCCGTGCCGCCGGTCGCGCAGGGCGTCATCTGGCGCTCGCTCTTCGACGCCGAGTCCGGCATCGTGAACTGGCTGCTCAACCTGCTGCCCGACTGGCTGGCCGCGCCACCCGCCGGCCAGCGGGACTGGACGGGCACCCCCTGGCTCAACGACACCTTCCCGCTCTACGTCGCGCTGATCGTGTGCGTGGTGTGGGCCGGGTTCCCGTTCATCGCGGTCTCGGTGCTGGCGGGGCTCAAGGGCATCCCGTCCGAGCTGTACGAGGCGGCCAAGGTCGACGGCTCGGGGGCGTGGCGGACGTTCAGGAAGATCACCCTGCCGCTGCTCAAGCCGGTCTTCGCCGTCCTGACGATCCTGTCGATCATCTGGGACTTCAAGGTCTTCAGCCAGCTCTACGTGCTGATGAACGGCCCGACCAACCGCGACGGTTTCAACCTGTCGATGTACGCGGTCGCGGAGGCGTTCAAGCCCCCGCAGAAGCTGGGCACGGGCGCGGCGATCTCCATCGTGCTGACGATCATCCTGCTCATCATCACCGTCGCGTACGTCCGGCAGATCGTGAAGCAGGAGGAGATGTGAACGCGCTGGCCCGCAAGAAGCTCGGGAAGATCCTCCTGAACACGGCCGGTGTGCTGGTCTTCCTCTACGCGGTCTTCCCCGTCTACTGGATGGTCTCCACCGGCTTCAAGGAGAACGACCAGATCTTCACGACGGAGTTCATCCCGTTCCCGACGCACTTCACCTTCGACCACTTCGCGCGGGTGCTGACCGAGGGCGTGGCGAACAACTCCATCTGGCTCTACATGCGCAACAGCGCGATCGTGGCGCTCGGCACCGTGCTCATCGGCTCGGTCTTCGCGCTGCTGTCGGCCACGGCCATCGCCCGCTTCCGCTTCAAGGGGCGTGGCACGTTCCTGGTCATCCTGCTGATCGTGCAGATGTTGCCGGCCGAGGGCCTGCTCATCCCGCTGTACATGATGGTCAAGCGGGTCGGCCTCGGTGACCAGCTCATCGGGCTGATCATCACCCAGGTCGCGCTGACGCTGCCGTTCGGCATCTGGATGTTGCGCACGTTCGTGGCCGCGGTGCCGCGGACGCTGGAGGAGGCGGCCTGGATCGACGGCGCGAGCCGCCTGACCACGTTCTGGAAGGTGCTGTTCCCGCTGGTCGCGCCGGGGTTGGTGGCCACGAGCATCTTCTCGTTCATCACCGCCTGGAACGATCTGGTGTTCGCCCTCTACCTGATGTCGGGTTCCGAGGGCTACACGATGCCGGTCGCCCTGCAGTACTTCTTCGGCCAGAAGGGCGTCGACTGGGGCGCGATCATGGCCGGTTCCACCCTGATGACCCTTCCGGTGGTCGTCTTCTTCCTGCTGGTACAACGCCGCATGGTCGCCGGTCTCACCGCCGGGGCCGTGAAGGGGTAACAGGCACTGATCCTCGTACGGCTCGGCTGGTCCGGGCCGTACCCGATCGTGCCTTCATTCAAGTGATGAGGAGCCATGAGTCAGAGTGATCGGGGGCTGCGTCGCCTCGCGGCCGGCACGCTGCTCGTCGCCTTCCAGGGCACCACGGCGCCCGACTGGGTGCTGCGTGAGCTGGACAACGGCCTGGGCGGCGTGACGCTCTTCGGGTTCAACGTCGCCGGTCCCGACCAGGTCAGGTCGCTCACCACGACGTTGCGCGCCTCGGCCGAGCCCGTCATCTCGCTCGACGAGGAGGGCGGGGACGTCACCAGGCTGGCCTACCACGTCGGCAGCCCGTACCCGGGGAACGCGGCGCTGGGGGCGGTCGACGACGTGGACCTGACCTGCCGGGTCTACGCGGCGATCGGGTCCGAGCTGGCCGCGTGCGGCATCAACCTGGACCTCGCGCCGAGCGCGGACGTCAACACCGAGGCCGACAACCCGGTGATCGGGACCAGGTCCTTCGGCGCCGACCCGGCGCTGGTGGCCAGGCACACGGTCGCGGCGGTCAACGGGCTGCAGTCGGTGAACGTGGCCGCCTGCGTCAAGCACTTCCCCGGCCACGGCGCCACCCGGGTGGACTCCCACCTGGCCGTGCCCGTCGTGGACGTCGGCCTGGACGTGCTGCGCGCCCGCGAGCTCGCGCCGTTCCGGGCGGCCATCGAGGCCGGCGCCAAGACCGTGATGACCGCCCACGTGGCGGTTCCGGTGGTGACCGGGGACACTCCGGCCACCCTGTCACCCGCCGCTCTGACCGGGCTCCTCAGGGGCGAGCTCGGCTACGACGGCGTGGTGATCACGGACGCGCTGGACATGCACGCGATCACCAAGAGCGTCGGCCTGGCCAACGGCGCCGTGCTCACGCTCGCGGCCGGGGCGGACCTGATCTGCCTCGGCCCGATCCCCGGCGAGGACGACGTCCAGCGGGTCATCGGGGAGATCGTGGCCGCGGTGACCGAGGGCCGCCTGCCGGCCGCCAGGCTGGAGGAGGCGGCCGACCGCGTGGGGGCGCTGCGGGCCTGGTTCGGCACGCCCGAGGTGATCGCGGCCGAGCAGAACGGGGTCGGCCTGCACGCCGCCCGCCGCGCCGTGCGGCTGACCGGCGAGACGGAACCCCTGGTGGAACCCCTGGTGATCGAGGTGGACACCCCGCCCACGATCGCCGTGGGGAACGTGCCATGGGGGGTCGGCCCGTGGCTGCCGGACGCCGAGATCGTCCGCGTCGAGCCCGCGGCCGCCGACGTCCCCGCCCTGCTGGCCAAGGCCGCGAACCGGTCGCTGGTCATCGTGGTGAAGGACGCCCACCGCTACCAGGCGAGCCAGGAACTGGTCTCCGCTCTGGTGGCGGCCCGCCAGGACGCGACGGTGATCGAGATGGGCCTGCCCGTCTGGCGGCCCGACAGCGCCGCCTACATCGCCACGTACGGCGCGGCCAGGGCCAACGCCCAGGCCGCCGTGGAACTGATCACCGCCTGAGGCGAACAGCCCAGGCCCGCCGGATCAGGGCGTGAGGAGCTCTTCGCGCGCCTGGTCCAGGGCGGCCAGCACCGCGCCGCGCAGCACCGGGTTGGCGTGGGCGACCGCCGTGGTGACCACCTGCGGCCGCACCGGGCAGATCCGCGCCACGGCCTCCTCCACCCTGGAGGTCAGCGCGGATCCCCCGGCGTGGCCCACCTCCCCGGCCAGCACGACCAGCCCCGGGTCGAGGATCACGCAGACCGCCGCCACGCCCAGCGCCAGCCGGTGGGCGATCTCGTCGAGCATCGGCTCACCGCGAGACCCGGCCGCCACCGCGACCTCGACGCACTCGCCGGCGCTGTCGGCCGTGAAACCGTAGCCGCGGGCCAGCTCGGCCACCGCCTCGGCGCTCACCAGCGACTGCAGGCCGCCCGCCAGCGACGGCAACCGGCCCGGCTTGGTGCGGATGTCCTCCGGCAGCGGCACGCCGGGCACCGGCAGGTAGCCGATCTCCCCCGCGCTGCCCGAACGCCCCCGGTGGAGCTTGCCGCCCAGCATGACGGCCATGCCGAGGCCCCGGCTCGCCCACACCAGCACGAAGTCGTCGACGCCCTTGGCCGCGCCGTCGGCGTACTCGGCGATGGCGGCCAGGTTCACGTCGTTCTCGATCGTCACCTCGCGCCGCAGGTCGCCGGCGAGCGCCTCGTGGATGCCCTCGTGCCAGCCCGGCAGGTCGAAGGAGAAACGCACGTCGCCGCTGCGCGGATCGACCACGCCCGGGGTGCCGATCACCACGCCGCGCAGCTTGGCCAGGCTGACCTTCGCGCTGCGGCACGCCTTGACGATCGCGCCGTGCACGGCGGCCACCGGGTCGTCGTGGCCGCCGGGATCGACGGTGACCTCGGCGATGGTGCGGCCGTGGATGTCGGCGACGGCGGTGGAGATGAGCTCGGGCCCGACCTCCAGACCGGCCACGTACGCGCTGGAGGGGATGACCGAGTAGAGCGCCGCGTTCGGCCCCCTGCCGCCCGCCTGCGCGCCCACCACCTCGACCAGGCCGCGCTCCTCCAGCCGCGCGAGCGTCTGGGAGGCGGTGACCTTGGACAGACCGGTCAGGTCGCCGATCTGCCCCCTCGTCATGGGGCCGGTGGCCAGCAACAGCTCCAGTGCGGCCCGATCGTTGATCTCCCGGAGAAGTCTGGGCACACCAGGACGACGCTCCACGCTGATTCCCACCGTCAATTCGAAAAGGTTGTTGGAAGTTTAGCGTCCCAGCTCTTGCATATCATCGGAGCCGAACACGAGGATGCCTCATGACAATCCCCCGCGGCCCGGCGATCATGCTCGCGCTGGGCCTCGTGCTGCTGCTGGACGTGTTGAGAGTCTTCCTCCCGTCGTTGATCACCCTGTTCGGCCGGGCGGGCGAGACGCCGCCGGAGCTGATGGGCCTCTACGCCGCCGCCTGGTTCATCCTGCCTTTCCTGGCGCTGTTAGCCAAGCCGCGCCACGCTCTGCTCGGCGGCGCCGCGGCGCTGGTCCTCACCAGGATCCTGCTGCAGGCGGGCGTGAGCCAGCTCTACGTCGCCTCCGCCGGCGTCACCGCGGGCCTGGTGTTCCTGTACGGCTGCGCCCACACCGTCCCGCGCCGGGCCGTCCCCGTCGGCGTCATGGGTGGACTGAGCCTGTCGCTGAGCGTGCACCTGCTGCTGGACGGCGTGGACCTGGTCTGGCGCGACGGCCTGGTCCCGTGGCTGGCGGCGCTCTGCGTCTGCGCCGCCTTCCTGAGCCTCCTCCGCCCGCCGGCCGCCGAGGTGGACCGCGCGCCCGCGCTGACGTGGTTCCTGCTCGGCCCGGCGATGCTGCTGACCGGCGTCGCCGCCACGGGCTGGGCCAAGCCGGAACAGAGCCCGACCGACCTGTGGCAGGTGCTGGCGGGCACCGGCCTGCTCGCCGCCGTCCTGGTCATGGCCGTTGTGCAGGCCGCCCGCCCGCCGCTGTCGCCGGTCTTCGATCTCATGATCGGGGTCCTGCTGGTGGCCTTCACGGTGCTCTTCACCCTGTCGGCGCCCTACGTCGCCGTGCTGCTGATCGGCTGGCTCGGCGCCCTGCTCGCCGGAACCGCGCGGCCCGACTATCCCGCCGGGCGACGTCCTGGTGTGGCCGTGCTCGGAGGCGGGCTGGTCTTCTTCGTCGGGCTGTTCGTCTACTACGCGGCCTACGACATGAACCTCGGCTTCCCCAACAGCCAGATCCTCGTGGCGGTGGCGGTGCTGGTGGCCGCCCTCAGCGTGATCACGGCCCTGGTCCGGCACTCGCCGCCGCCGGCCGGGCCGGTCCGCCTCAGCTGGCTGCCACCGGCGGTCGCCGTGCTGCTGGTGGGGCTCGTCACGCTCGGGACGCCGTCCGCGCCGCCCGTACGGCCCAAGCAGGGCGACACCTTCACCCTGATCGCCTACAACATCCGCATGGGCTACGGCCTGGACGGCCGCCTGTCGCTCGACAAGATCGGGGCGTGGGCCGCCGCCCAGAAGCCCGACGTCGTGCTGCTCAGCGAGGTGGACCGCGGCTGGCTGCTCAACGGCGGCCACGACGACCTGGCCAGGATCGCCCGCCGCCTCGGCATGCGCTACCACTTCGCGCCCGCCGCCGACCAGGTGTGGGGCGACGCGCTGCTCACCAACCTCCCGGTCAAGCAGGTGCACTCCCACCCGCTGGGCGCCCACGACTACCCGACGGGGGCGCAGGCCCAGACGGTCGTCCTGGAGGTCGGCGGCAGAGAGGTGGGCATCGTCAACACCCATCTGCAGGCTCCCGAGGGCCAGGCGCCCGAGGTCGCCGCGATCGCCCGCGCCCTGGCCGCCGGCCGGGACGCCGACGAGGCCGGACACAGCGCGGCCGGAGCCGGGGAGCAGGTGAGGCGACCGGTGATCCTGGCGGGCGACCTCAACACCCGGCCCACCGATCCGGCCATGGAGGTGCTGAAGGCGGCCGGTCTGAGCGACCCGCTGACCGCGTTCGGGGACCCGCCGACCTCGCCCGCCGACGCCCCCAAGGAGCGTATCGACCACGTGCTGCTCACCAAGGGATTGACCGCGATTTCTGGGCAGGCGCCGCGGTTGCCGTATTCGGATCACCTGCCCGTTCTGACGACCTTGCGCCTAACCAGTGTTGACCAGGAGGGATAATCGAGAACATGCGCCTTTCCGCTCGTGTCGACTACGCCCTCCGTGCCGCCGCTGAACTCGCCGCAGCCGGCGCGGGTCCGACTACCGTGGGTGAGCTCGCCAAGGAACAGGACATGCCTCCCAAATACCTGGAGAACATCCTGCTCCAGATGCGCCGCGCCGGCCTGGTGCGCGGCCAGCGGGGTCCCGAGGGCGGCTACGTGCTGGCCCGGCCCGCCGCGAACATCTCGCTCGCCGACGTGATCAGGGCCGTCGACGGGCCGCTGGCCAATGTGCGGGGCGAGCGTCCCGAACATGTCGGCTACCGGGGTCCGGCCGAGTCGTTGCAGCAGGTGTGGATCGCGTTGCGCGCCACCGAGCGGGCCATCCTGGAGGAGGTCACGCTCGAGCAGGTCGCCACGGGCAGCCTTCCCGAGCGCGTCCGCCAGCTCGCCGCCGACCCCGCCGCCTGGGACTGACGACCGCCGGCCGGGCCCGGCGGCGGGCGCCCTCGGGCCCCACGGCCGCCGTCCCGGCCGGGAGGCGGGTACCTAGACTGGAGGGATGCCCGAGGGAGACGCCGTCTACCGCACCGCGGCGCGCCTGCGCGGCGCGCTCGACGGCCGCGTGCTGACCAGGTCGGACTTCCGCGTCCCGCGGCACGCCACCGCGGACCTGAGAGGCCGTGCGGTGCTCACCACCGTCTCCAGGGGCAAACATCTGCTGACCCGGGTCGAGGGCGGCCTGACCGTGCACACCCACCTGCGCATGGACGGAAGCTGGCGGGTCATGCCCGCGGGGCGGCGCACGGCCGGCGGCGACCAGGTGCGGCTGATCCTGGCCAACGAGGAGTGGCAGGCGGTGGGGATCAAGCTCGGCATGGTCGACCTGGTCACGACCGCCGACGAGGAGCGCCTGGTGGGGCACCTGGGGCCGGACCTGCT
>NZ_JBSFGJ010000094.1:0-26336 GCF_053596515.1 Nonomuraea sp. NPDC001684 | reverse complement strand
TCGCCGCCGACGATGGCCTCCTTGAGCGCCGAGCTGCCCGACATGCGGCCGAGGTCTAGGAGGTTGGCCCAGACGTCCTCGGCGGTGATCGGGCCCACGCCGGCCCACCGCGCCGACGAGCCCTTCGCGTTCTGCTCCACCTTCAAGGCCCTGGCCGCGGCGGCGGTCCTGCACCGCAACCCGCTCGGCCACCTGGACGACCGCGTCACCTACACCTGGGCCGACATCGACTCCATCTCACCGATCACCCGGCGGCACGTCGCCACCGGCATGACCGTCCGGCAGCTCTGCGACGCCGCCATCCGGTACAGCGACGGCACCGCGGGCAACCTGCTGATGCGTGACGCCGGCGGCCCGGCCCGGCTCACCGCCTTCCTGCGCGGGCTGGGCGACCGGGTCAGCCGCATCGACCACTACGAGCCGGAGCTCAACAGGATGGGCCCGAAGAACCCGCGCGACACCACCACCCCGCGCGCGATCTCCGCCGACTACCGGGAGATCCTGCTCGGCGACGTGCTGCCCCCGGCCAAGCGCGCGCTGCTCGAAGGCTGGCTGCTGCGCACGACCACCGGCGCGGCGCGCGTCAGGGCCGGTCTGCCCAAGGGGTGGAAGCTGGCGCACAAGACCGGGACCGGCAACTACGGCAGGGCCAACGACATCGCCGTGGTGTGGCCGCCGGGCGGGGCGCCGCTGGTGGTGGCCGTCATGACCGACCGCCCCGGTTACGGCACGCCGCCCAGGGAGGCGCTGATCGCCGAGGCCACCCGGGTGATCGTCGCCTCGCTCACCTGACCAGCCCGAACCGGGCGGTAACGGCCCGCAGCCCCTCGATCACGTCGGTGGCCGAGGGCGCGGCCTGCGGGTCGTTGAGCCACTGGG
Organism: Nonomuraea sp. NPDC001684; assembly: GCF_053596515.1. Classification (NCBI taxonomy): domain Bacteria; kingdom Bacillati; phylum Actinomycetota; class Actinomycetes; order Streptosporangiales; family Streptosporangiaceae; genus Nonomuraea; species Nonomuraea sp. NPDC001684. The sequence goes on along the minus strand of NZ_JBSFGJ010000094.1, from coordinate 25,457 downwards.
CCATCACCCCGAGCAGCAGCGCGAGCTGCACCGAGCCGACGGCGCGCACCTCGCCGTCGCCGATCGCCTCCTCCGGCACCCCGGTGAGCTGCGCGGCCATGCCCCGCCGCCCCTCGCGCTGACCGGCCACGAGCTGCTCGCGCAGCTCCGGCGAGTGCTCCGCCTGGACCAGCGCCTCCAGGTTGGCCAGCCACAACGTGCGGTGCTCGTTGATCGAGCCGATCAGCTGCTCCCACAGCGCCTCGAAGCTCTCGGCGGGTGACCTGCCGGGGTCGTCGAGGGCGGCCAGGGCCGCGCCGACCTTCTCTCCCCATTCGCCCATGGCCTCGACCAGGGCCGCGTTGAGCAGCGCCTCCCGCGAGCCGAAGTGGTAGCCGATGGCGGCCATGCTCACGCCCGAGGCCGTGGCGATGTCGCGGACGGTGGTGCGCCCCCAGCCCTTCTCCTCCAGGCAGCGCCGCGCCCCGGCCAGCAGGTCTTCGCGATTTCCCATGGCCGGAAGCCTAGCACGCACGCCTCAGACGGACGTCTTGCGCATTTGCCCAAATCTGCGTACGGTGTGGAGCGTTCACCGACGAAAGAGGACATGCAATGCGCATCCTGATCTCCGGCGGCAGCGTCGCCGGCCCCGCCCTCGCCTACTGGCTGTACCGTCACGGCCACCAGGTCACCGTCGTCGAGCGCGCCCCGGCCCCGCGCGGCGGCGGCGCGGCCATCGACTTCCGCGGCTCGGCCCTGGACGTGCTGGACCGCATGGGCCTGCTGGCCGAGATGCGCCGGCACGCGACCACGATGACCTCCATGACGCTGGTCGACGAGGCCGGCGACGCGCTGGCGGTGCTGCCCGCCGAGGCGATCTCCGGCGAGCTGGAGGTGCTCAAGTCCGACGTCACGAAGGTCCTGTACGAGGCCACCCGCGACACCGTCGAGTACCTGTTCGACGACACCGTCACCGCGCTCGACCAGGACGCGGCGGAGGTGCGGGTGCGGTTCGAAAAGTCCGCGCCGCGCACGTTCGACCTGGTGGTCGGCGCCGACGGGATGCACTCCAAGGTGCGCGCGCTCGCCTTCGGCCCCGAGTCGCGCTACGTGCGCGACCTCGGCATCTACGGCGCGCTGTTCACCACCGGCAACATCCTGGACCTGCGGGACGCGGGCCTGATGCACAACACCCCCGGCCGCAGCGCCCTGGCCTTCACCGCCCACGGCAACACCGAGCTGCGGGTCGGCCTGTCGTTCGCCGCCGACGACCTGGTCTACGACCGGCGCGACCGCGCCCAGCAGGAACGCCTGGTGGCCGAGCACTACGCGGGGGCGGGCTGGCAGGTGCCCAGGCTGCTGGCGGCCATGCGGGAGGCCGAGGAGTTCTTCTTCGACTCCTCCGGCCAGGTCGTGATGGACACCTGGACGAACGGCCGGGTCACGCTGCTGGGCGACGCGGCCTACTGCGCGGCGCCGACCTCCGGCCGCGGCACCTCACAGGCCCTGATCGGCGCGTACGTGCTGGCCGGGGAGCTGGCCGAGGCGCCCGACCACGCCGCGGGCCTGGCCGCCTACGAGCACCGGATGCGCGACTACGTCGAGCGCAACCAGCGGCACGGCCGGGCCGCGGCCCGCTGGTTCTTCGGCGCGCCGGACGAGCCCATGCCGGACGACGTCGACGACACGGTCCCGCTCAAGGAGTACGCGCTCTGAGGCCGTGGCCGAAGACCCCGGCGGCTCAGAGCCAGCCCGCGTCGCGGGAGATGCGGATGGCGTCGATGCGGTTGCGCCCGCCGACCTTGCTGATCGCGTTCGACAGGTAGTTGCGCACGGTGGCCTGCGACAACGAGAGCTGGGTGGCGATCTGCGCGGTGCGGATGCCGGACGCGGCGGCGCGCAGCACCTCGGTCTCCCGGGCGGTGAGCGGGCTGCTGCCGGTCTCCAGGGCGGCGGCGACCAGCTCGGGGTCGATCACCCGTTCGCCGCGGGCGATGCGCCGGATGCCGTCGGTCAGGGTCTGGGCGGGGGCGTCCTTGACGATGAACCCCCGCGCGTGCACCTTCAGCGCGCGCAGCAGGTTCCCCGGCTGGCTGAGCCCGGTGAGCACGAGCGTGCGGCAGTCCGGCAGCCGCTGCGACAGCTGCTCGGCGGCCGACAGACCGTCCAGGCCGGGCATGTCGATGTCGAGCACCGCGACGTCCGGGCGCACCCGGAGGGCGGCGGCCAGCACCTCGTCGCCACGCTCGATCTCGGCCACGACCTCCATGTCGTCCTCCAGCGAGAGCAGGGCGACCAGGGCCGAGCGGATCATGTGCATGTCCTCGGCGATCAGTACGCGGATCACGGGCCTTCCTCGGGAACCTCGACCGACAACCGGAAACGGCCGTCGTGGACGGCGGTGGACGACGAGCCGGACGCCGCGCGGGCGCGTTCGGTCACCCCGGCGAGCCCCGATCCCGGCCGCCCGACGCCGCGCACGCCGTCGTTGACGATCTCCAACCGTACCCTGCCGCCGCCGCGGGCCACGGTGATCGCGCAGGTCGTGGCCTCGCTGTGCCGCAGCAGGTTGGTGGTGCCCTCGCGGATGGCCCACGCCAGCGCGTCGTGGGCCGGGCCGGACAGCGGCGGCAGCGCGGCCACGTCGAGCCGGGTGCCGACCCCGGCCGCGCCGAGCAGGGCAGCCGCGCCGTCGATCTCGGTGCGCAGCGACACGGCCAGCTCGTCGCGGGTGATCGCGCGTACGTCCCTGAGGGCGTCGCGGGCGACTCCCGTCAGGCTCTCGATCTCGGCACGGGCCGCGCCGGCGTCCTTGACGAGCAGCCGCAGGGCCAGGTCGCCCTTGAGGGAGATGGCCGACAGGCTCTGGCCGAGCAGGTCGTGCAGGTCGCGCGAGACCCGGACGCGTTCCTCGCCGACCGCGGCCGCGGCCAGCTCGGCCCGGGTGGCCTCCAGCTCCTCCAGCAGCAGCACCAGGCGGGCCCCGGCGACCAGCGCCCCGCCGAACACGATCAGGCCGAGCAGGGGGTAGACGGCCAGCAGGAGGGCGTGCGGGACCGTGTCGCCGTCGTGCAACATCTGCGCCACCTCCAGCGCGGCGGGGTGCAGCACCTGCGCGACGGCGGCCACCGCCCGCGCCGGGCCGCGCAGCAGCATGACGATCGAGGCCAGGGCGAAGATGGTCATGCCCTCCCACTGCGTGGCGAGCCACCACAGGGGCAGGTTCGCCAGCAGCAGGAGCGCCGCCAGGGTCCAGGGCCAGCCCGCCGGACGCGCGCCGCGGGAGGCGGCCAGGCTGTGGCGGAGCTGGAGCGCGAGGGCCGCCAGGACGCCCAGTCCCGCCAGGACGGGGTCCCCGGGCGGCCCTTCCATGCCCATGCCGATGTAGACCGGCACCTGCGCGGCCAGCGGGACGTGCAGCGCGACGAACGGCCGGCGCGGATGCCGCAGCACCCAGGCCGGCGGGATCTGCGCGGTCATGCCGCCACCTCGATCGTCTCGGTCACGTCGTCGGCGCGGACCTCCAGCAGCACCCGGCCGCCCGCGAGGGTGGCGGCGATCGTGCAGGCGCGCACGCCGTCGGCGCGCAGCAGGCGGGTGACGGTGGCGCGCAGGGCCGCCCGCGGGCCGGGCGGGATCGTCTCGGGGACGCCCTGCCTGGGCAGTTCCAGGCGGGTCGGCACGCCCGCCGCCGACAGCAGCGTGGCGGCCGTCTCCAGCTCGGCCCGCAGCGACGGCTGCCGGTAGCCGCGCACCCGCCGTCTGGCCTCGGCCAGCGTGCGGCGCGAGTCGTCGGCGAGCTGGGCGAGCTCCGCCGCCAGCCCGGGGGCGGAGCCAGGGGTGTTTCCAGTGGTCAGGGCCGCCGCCGCGCGTTCGCCGCGGGCGGCGATCGACTCCAGCGCGCCGCCGAGCGTGCGGCGCAGGTCGTCGTCGATGCGCCGCCGCTCCTGCGCGACCGCCTGCTGCGCCAGCGCCTCCCTGGCCGCCTGCAGCCGGGTCAGCGCCGCGGCGAGCCAGACGAGCAGCAGCAACGCCCCGCCGCCGCACAACACCGAGAACGCCGGCCACGACGCCACCTGCCACGGCAGGCCCAGCAGCAGCGCCACCGGCGCGGCCGCCGCCACCAGAACGACGCAGGCCAGGTACGACCACGGCGCCGGCAGCACCAGCACGGCCGACACCACGAGCCCCGCGTACGCCCGCGGCCACATGTTCCCGGCCAGGGGCGTCACGCCGAGCACGACGACGGCCATGACCGCGAACGTCCAGCGACCGGCCGGCGGACGGCGGGCGTGGGCGGCGTACCAGACGTGGCGCAGATGCAGGGGGAGGTAGGCCGCGGTCGCGGCCAGGCTCCACAGCCCGGTGCGGCTGTCGTTGCCCTCGTAGCCGAACGACAGCGTCACCTGCAGCAGCGGCAGCAGGGCGCTGCACACGACGGCGACGACCGGTGCCAGCCGGACGACGCGGCCGGACCGCCAGAACTCCGCCCTGTCCGCCACCCTGCCCACCACCCGTCGACGTTCCCCGGCTGACCAGGGTAGGCCGCCCGGCCGGACGGCGGCGCGGCCCGGCCGCCGGGGCCGGACCAGGGTGAGCGGCAGGGTCATGAGGGGTTCGTCGCCGCCTTCCTCGGGGGATGTCGAGGGACTCAGCCTGCCCCCGGAGGACGGCGGCGAACAGATGCAGATGTCATCGGTCGGCCCGTGAGATTCGCGGCGGGTTCGTCCGGGTTGCGGATGGGTTCAGCCGGTCTTGCGGATGGCCAGGCCGTGGTCGCCGCCGGCGGCGATGAACGTGAGCCCCGGCCCCCACGCGTTCGGCCTGGGCGGCATCGGCACCGGGACGCCGGTGCCCGTCTGGCCCGAGTTGTACTGCCCCCAGCCGTACGCCTCGCCGCCGCCGGTCAGGGCCAGGCCGAACGCGCAGCCGGCGGCGACGTCCTTGACGTCCGACAGGCCCGGGACGAGCTGCGGCTGCTTGACGAGCGCGCCGGTGAAGGCCACCTGGGCCTCGGTGTTGTCGCCCCAGCCCCACACGTTGCCCGAGCCGTCCACCAGGTAGCTGTGCCGGCAGCCGGCGGCCACCGCGCGCACCTGGCCGTACCTGCCGACGACGTGCACCGGGCTGTAGGACGCGGTGACCGAGGTGGTGCCGTTGCCGAGCTGGCCGGAGTTGTTGGCGCCCCAGGCCAGCAGCGTGCCGTCGGAGCGGACGGCCAGCGAGTGGGAGAACCCGGCGGCGATGTCGTAGACCGGCCCGCTCTCGCCGCCCAGGCCGGGCAGCACGGTGGGGCTCGCCTTCGCCGCGTTCGTGCCGTCGCCGAGCTGGCCGCGCGAGTTGTCCCCCCAGACCAGCACGTTGAAGTCGTTCCGCAGCGCCATGCTGTGGAACCAGCCGGCCTCGATGTGGGTGATGCCGCGCAGCTCGCCGAGCGGCTGCGGGGTGGCGTACGAGCCGCCGAACGAGCCCAGGCCGAGCTGCCCGGAGTTGTTGACGCCCCACGCCCAGACGTGGCCGTCGCCGGTGCGCGCCAGGCTGAACCCCCAGCCCGCCGCGACCTCCGCGACCCCGGTCAGGCCCTGGACCTTGACCGGGACGTTGCTGTCTGTGTGACCGCCGTCACCGAGCTGGCCGTTGTTGTTCTGCCCCCAGGCCCAGACCGAGCCGTCGGCCGCGATGGCCAGGGAGTGGGTGAGGCTGCCGGCGACCTCGGTGAAGCCCTGCTCCTCGGCGCGTACCTTGACGGGGAGCTGCTGGTCGGCGTAGCCGCCGTCGCCGAGCTGCCCGAAACCGCCCTTGCCCCAGGCGATGGCGTGCGTGGCGGGCGGCGCCGCCTGCGCCGTCGCCTGGGCCGGGACGGCGGTCGCGAGCGCGGCGGCCGCCACGGCCGCCATCAGGACGGCCCGCGATCGTCTGCCGAGCCTCCTCGGGATGGAGAGCTGCATCTGACCTCCTCATGGTCCGGGCGCCGTCGGACGACGGCGCCTCAGACCATGGGCGTTCCGCGGCGTTCCATCCCGTTCCACTTGACCGAGGTCGTGCTGCTGTTCGCCGAGATCGGCAGCGAGCCGGCGGGACGGAGGCGGCTAGTTCACCCGGGTGACCCGGTTCAGGGCCGGGGCGGGCAGCGGGCTCCTGGCCCGGATGTAGGACTCGAACGCCTCGATGTCGCGGACCTTCTCCACCCGCTCGGTGCCCTCGGTCAGCACCGAGAAGCCGTCGCCGCCGGTCGCGACGAAGGAGTTGGCGGTCAGGCGGTACTTCGCGGCGGGGTCGACGACGGCGCCGTTGAGCTTGATGCTCGCCGGGTCGACGCGGTCGCAGGCGGGCTTGGCGTTGTCGTAGGTGTAGGTGAGTCCCTGCGAGACGCCGAGCACGCGCGCGGTGCTCTGGCCGCACCACTGCTGCTCCAGCAGCCGTTCGAGCTGGGCGCCGGTGAGCGTCATGGTGACGAGCATGTTGCCGAACGGCTGCACGCGCAGCGCCTTGCCGTGCGTCACCAGGTTCGACATCTCGTTGCCGGTGGGGTTGACGATCAGGTCGCCGCCGATGCCGCCGCCGTAGGGCGGCTGGACGGCGATCTGGGCGCCGCCGTTCTCGGCGGCGGAGGTGGCGAACAGGCGCGCGTCGGCCAGGGCGTGGCCGACGGTGGACTCGCCGGCGGCGTTGCGCTGGGCGGTCAGGTCGCGGGCGAGCAGGCCGACCGGCCGGTCGAGCAGCTTCTGCGCCTGCTCGTCGGTGCGGCGGCGCAGAGCGGCGATCCGGGCGTCGGGCTTGATGTCGTGGGTGACGGTGATGTTCTCTGCCTTGGCGGAGGTCGGGTTGCCGGTCGCCCGGTCGACGGTCAGGACGACCTTGGTGAGCTCGCGCGTGTGGGCGGAGGTCTGCGTGACGGGGATGCCGTTGACCACGCAGTTGTACGGGTTGTGCGTGTGCCCGGAGATCACGGCGTCGACCTCGGGGTCGAACCGCTGCACGATGTCCTTGATCGGCCCGGCCAGGTTGTTGCACTCGTTGGGCAGGCCGCCGCCGGTCTGCCCGCCGCCCTGGTGGATCAGGACGACGATCGTGCGCACGCCCTTGGCCTTGAGCTCGGCCGTGTAGGCGTTGACCGCCTCGGCCTCGTCGCGGCCCTCCAGCGGCTTGGTGGGGCCGGGGGCCTCGTTGAGCGCGTTCTTGTAGTCGACGCCGATGATGCCGACCTTGACGCCCTTGACCTCCTTGACGATGTAGGGCGTCAGCGCGGGCTTGCCGGTGGTGGTGTCGACGATGTTGGCGCCCAGGTAGGGGAACGCGGCGCCCTTGAAGCCGGGCAGCGCGCAGCCGTCGATCGGGTGGCAGCCGCCGTTCTCCATCCGGCGGAACTCGGCGATGCCCTCGTCGAACTCGTGGTTGCCGACGCTGGAGGCGTCCAGGCGCATCAGGTTGAGCGCCTGGATGCCCGGCTCGTCGTGCAGGGCGGTGGCGTTCATGGTGCTGGAGGAGTAGTTGTCGCCGGCCGAGAGCCGCAGCGTGCCGTCGGGGTTGTCGCGCTGGAGCCGGTCCATGTGGGCGGCCAGGTACTCGGCCCCGCCCGCCTCGACCGGCCCGGACGGCGTCATGGCGAAACTGGTCGGGAAGCCGGAGTGGAAGTCGTTGAAGGCCAGTAACTGGATGTCCACGGCGTCGGCGCGGGCGGGCAGCAGGCTGGTGCTGCCGAGCACCAGCGCCATGAGGAGGTTGCGCATGGCCACGAAAGTGACATAGTCCCATCGAGTCACACAAGAGGGAAATTTTCTAACATTGAACGTCGAATGTGAACTATTGACATACCTTGCGGGAAGCGGGAGGGTTCCTCCCATGTCACCGATCCTGGCCAGAATCCGAGGGATCGAGCCCACCCTCACGGCCACCCACCGGCGCATCGCCGAGACGATCCTCGCCGAGCCCGCCACCGTGGCCGCCTCGACCATCGGCGAGCTGGCGGAGCGGTGCGGCACCTCGCTCACCACCGTCACCCGCTTCTGCCGGCAGCTCGGCCTGGCCGGCTACCCCGAGCTCAGGCTGGCGCTCGCCGCCGAACTGGGCCGCAACGACGTCGCCCCGCGCGAGCAGGGCCTGATCGCCTTCTCCCCGGACGACCCCGCGAGCCTGGTGCTGCGCAGCCTGCTGGCCAGCGACATGCGCGCCATGGAGGAGACGGCGGCCCAGCTCGACCTTCAGGCCGTGGACCGGGCGGTCGAGGCCCTCGTGCGGGCCCGATTCATCGACTTCTTCGCGGTCGCCGGCAGCGCGGGCGTGGCCATGGACCTGCACCTGCGCCTGCACGCCATCGGCCGCCCCGGAGCGTTGTGGACCGACGTGCACAGTGCCGTCTGCAGCGCCAACGCCCGCGACCGCGACGACGTGGCGCTCGGGATCTCCCACTCGGGCACCACGGCCGAAGTGGTCGAGCCGCTGGCCATCGCCAAGCGACGCGGCGCCACCACCGTCGCGGTCACCAACTTCCCGCGCAGCCCGCTGGCCGAGGTGGCCGACATCGTGCTGACCACCGCCGCGCAGGACACCCCCTTCCGCGCCGGCGGCGTGGCCGCCCGCCACACCCAGATGCTCGTCCTGGACTGCCTCTACATCGGCGTCGTCCAGCGCACCCACGAGACCAGCAACCAGTTGCTCACCGCGGCCACCGACGCGGTCAGCAAGCACCGCCTGCCCCCACGCTAGGAGTCCCCATGCGTCTCGCCGCCGCCGCTGTCGCCTTGGCGATGGCGGTCACCGCCTGTGCCCCTTCCGCCACGACGAGTGCCGATTCCGGCAAGATCACCCTCTCGGTCTGGGGCTGGGGCCCCGAGGCGAACTACGACAAGATGTTCGCCGAGTACGAGAAGCTCCACCCCGGCATCGACGTCGACGCCCGCTCGTTCACCACGGCCACCGAGTACGACACCATCCTGTCCACCGGCCTGGCCGGCGACAGCGGACCCGACCTGGCCTGGCTGCGCGCCGGCGCCAACCTCCAGCCGCTGGTCGAGGCCGGACGGCTGCTCCCGCTCGACACCAAGGACGTGCCCGGCCTGGCCGCCTACGACGAGAAGGTGCTGCGCTACGCCAAGGGCGACAGGGACGGCAAGGTCTACGGCGTGCCGTTCGCCGTCCAGACCCTCCAGGTGATCTACAACAAGAAGATCTTCGCCGACAACGGCCTCACCCCGCCGAAGACGTACGCCGACATGATCTCCGCGGCCGACAAGCTCAAGGCCAAGGGCATCGTGCCGTTCGCCTTCGGCGGCAAGGACGACTGGATGTTGCCGATCGTGGCCGGCATCTTCGGCACCGCCCACTGGGGCGGCGACGCGTTCATCGCCGACGTCAAGGCCAAGCGCAAGAAGTTCGCCGACCCGCGCTTCGTCGAGGGCATCGACCAGCTCAACAAGCTCAAGCCGTACTTCCCCGACGACGTGGCCGGTGTCTCCTACACCGATGCGCAGATCCTGTTCTCCTCCGGCAAGGCGGCCATGTTCCCCGGCGGCCTGTGGGAGCTGAACTTCTTCGGCGAGCACGCCAAGGGCGTCGACCTGGGCGTCTTCACCCCGCCCACGCCCGAGGGGGAGGGCGTCATGCCCGGCTTCACCGACGGCTCGTACGGCGTCAACGTCAAGACCAGGCACAAGGCCGAGGCGCTGAAGTTCGCCGCGTGGCTGGCCTCCAAGGACTACGGCCAGCTCTACACCGACACCTTGCGCATCTTCTCCGCCGTGCCCGGCGTCACCCCCAAGGATCCGCTGCTCAACGAGGTCTCCGCCACCTTCGCCCGGCGCGGCGGCACCTACTTCATGAACGAGTTCGCCTACGGCAACCCGACCTCGGCCACCGTGTTCTCCAAGGCGTTGCAGGAGATGCTGCTGGGCCGCATCAGCGCCGAGGAGGCCGCCGAGCAGCTCGACAAGAGCGTGGCCACATGGCTCTAGCCGCACGGCGGGGATCGTCGTACCTGTTCCTGATCCCCGCCTTCCTCCTGTACTCGGCGTTCGTGGTCTATCCGCTGTTCACCGGGCTGACCTACAGCTTCTTCTCCTGGAAGGGCACCCTGCGCGACCAGCCGGCCGGGCTGGACAACTACGCGAACCTGCTGTCGGGCGCCTTCCTGGACCAGCTGCTGCCGGCGCTCGGGCACAACTTCCTGCTCTTCGCCGGCACCATGCTGGTGCAGAACACGCTGGGCCTGGCCTTCGCGCTGGCGCTGTTCCGCGTACGGCGCGGCAAGCGGGCCCTGCAGACCATGTTCGCGCTGCCGTACCTGGTCAACCCGCTGGTCATCGGCTACCTGTGGACCCTGCTGCTCAGCCCGGCCTTCGGCCCGGTCAACGCGCTGCTCAAGCCGATGGGCCTGGCGATGCCGTGGCTGGGCGACCCGGCCACCGCGCTGCCGACCGTCATCCTGATCACCAGCTGGCAGTGGGTGGGCTTCCCGATGCTGCTGTTCAGCGCCGCGCTCGGCGGCATCCCGCAGGAGTACGCCGAGGCCGCCAGGACCGACGGCGCCGGCTCCTGGCAGGTGTTCTGGCACGTCACGCTGCCGCTGCTCAAGCCGGCCATGGCCACCGTCACCATCCTCAGCTTCATCGGCAGCATGGGCACCTTCGCCCTGGTCTACGCCCTGGGCGGCTCCAACGGCGCCCCCGCGGGCGCGACGGACGTGCTCGGCCTGCTGTTCTACCGGACCGCCTTCGCCTCGGGCGACGTCAACGCGCTGGGCACGTCCTCGGCGCTGGCGGTCTTCATGTTCACCTTCATCTTCGGCTCGACGCTGCTGCTGGAACGGGTCCTGAGGAGGAAGTCGTGAAGGCCGTGGCGATCCGGGTCCTGCTGTGGGGCTACGCCGTCCTGTCCATGTCGCCGCTGCTGGTCATGCTGCTCAGCTCGCTCCGGCCGACCAGCGAGATCTTCGACCAGCCGCTCGGCTGGCCCAGCGGGCTCGGCAACTACGCCAAAGCCTGGACCGACGCCTCCTTCTCCACGTACGTGGTGAACTCGGCGATCGTCGTGGTCTGCTCGGTGCTGCTGGGCGCGGTGGTGTCGTTGCTGGCGGCGTACCCGCTGGGGCGCCGGGAGTTCCGGGGGCGCGGGCTGTTCGCCGCCTACTTCGTCTCCGGCATGACGCTGCCCGCCCACCTCGGCGTGCTGCCGCTGTTCTACCTGCTGGAGAGCATGGGCCTGGTGGACTCGCTGGCCGGGCTGGTGCTGGTCTACGCGGCCGGGTCGGTGCCGTTCAACGTGTTCGTGCTGACCGCGTTCTTCCGCCAGCTCCCGCACGAGCTCGACGAGGCCGCCGCCCTCGACGGCGCGGGCCCGTTCGCCACCTTCTGGCACGTGATGCTGCCGCTGGTACGGCCCGCGCTGGCGACCGTGGTGGTCTTCCAGTTCGTGCCGATCTGGAATGACTTCTTCTACCCCCTGGTCCTGATGCGGGACGAGAGCAAGCTGACCCTGCCGGTCGGTCTCACCCACTTCTTCGGCCAGTTCCAGAACGACTGGGGCACGCTCTTCGCCGGCCTGGTGATGACGACGATCCCCCTGGTCGTGCTCTTCATCCTGGCCACCCGCCAGATCGTCGCCGGGCTCACCGCCGGCATGAACCGTTGAGGACAGTTTGATGGATCTTGTGATGGCCTTCGCCGACGAGACGCGCTCGCGGCTGGACCGGCTGATGGCCGAGCAGCTGCCCGCCATCAGGCGCGCGGGCGCGCTGGTCGCGGCGACCGTGCGCGCCGGAGGCGTCCTGCACGCCTACGGCACGGGACACTCGGAGGCGGTGGCGCTGGAGGTCGCGGGGCGCGCGGGCGGGCTCATCCCGACCAACCGGCTCACCCTGCGCGACCCGGTGGTGCTGGGCTCGGCCGATCCCGGCGCGTTCGACCCGCTGGCCGAGCGCGACCCGCGCACCGCCCACCAGGTGCTGGCCCTGCACACGGTGGAGGACTCCGACGCGTTCGTGATCGCCTCCAACTCCGGCGGCAACGGCTCGACCGTGGAGATGGCCCGGCTGGTCAAGGAGCGCGGCCTGCCGCTCGTCGCGATCACCTCGCTGGCCCACTCGACCGCCATCACCTCGCGGCATCCGTCGGGGGAGCGGCTGTTCGAGCTGGCCGACATCGTGATCGACAACCTGGCCCCGTACGGCGACGCCGTCCTGCCGACCGAGCACGGCCCGGTCTGCGGCATCTCCTCGATCACCTCGGCGCTGATCGTGCAGCTCATGGTGGCCGAGGCGATCGGCGAGCTCCAGGCGGACGGCACGGTCCCGCCGGTCTACCTGTCGGCCAACATCCCCGGCTCCGACGCGCACAACGACGCCTTGGTGGCCCGCTACGCCGGCCGCATCAGGACGGGCGCGCTGTGACCCTGACGATCGCCGCCTTCTGGCCGCCCCCGCCCCACGAGACGACGGCCGCCCGCTACCGCGAGATCGCCGAGGCCGGGATCGACCTGGTCATCACCGGCAACTACCTGAACGACCGGGTCATCCTGCGGCACGCCCTGGCCCGCGCCGAGGAGGCCGGGCTCGGCATGCTGGTCGCCTCCGACCCGCGGGTGGACGTGCTCATGCGCGACCTGGACGTGGACCCGGCGTCGCTGATCGCCCAGGTCGTCGAGGACTACCGCCCGTTCCGCTCCTTCCGCGGCCTCAGCCTCATGGACGAGCCGGTGGCCGGGCAGTTCCCGCGGCTGGCGGCCGGGGTCGCCGCCGCGCGGGCGGCCGGCGCGTTCGCCTACGCCAACCTGCTGCCGAGCCACGCCACCGGCCCCTACGACGCGTACGTGGGGGAGTTCGCCCGGGTCGTCCGGCCGGACGTGCTGTCGTTCGACCGGTACCCGTTCCTGACCGGCGGGTTCGACGAGGGCTACCTCGCCGACCTGGCCACCGTGCGCGAGCACGCCCGCAGGGCCGGGCTGCCGGCCTGGATGTACGTCCAGACGCTGGCCTACGACGGCCACCGCGAGCCGTCGGCCGCCGAGCTGGCCTGGCAGGTCAACACCGCCCTGGCCTACGGGTACACCGGCATCCAGTACTTCACCTACTGGACGCCCGACCCGGCGCGCGGCGAGGGCTTCCAGCCGGCGCTCATCGGCGGTGACGGCGTGCCGACCGAGCGCTACGGCGTCGTGCGGGACCTCAACACCCGCTGGCTGCGCCCGGTGGCGGCCGAGCTGACCGGGTGGACGTCGGCCGAGCACGCCGGCGACGTCCTGGTCGGCCACTACGGCGAGCGGCGGCTGGTCTGCAACGCCCGCTTCGACCGGCCGGCGGAGGTCACGCTCGACGGGATCACCCAGGCGTTCGACCCGGCGACCGGCTCCTACCAGGAGTGCGGCGCCACCCTCACGCTGGCGCCCGGCGCGGCGCGGCTGGTCCGGTGACGCTCTTCGCCGGGGTGGACGCCGGCGGCACCACCACCCGCGCCGCCGTGCACGCGGCGGACGGCACCAGGCTCGGGCACGGCACCGCCGGTCCCGGCAACCCGGCCGCGCACGGGCCGGCGGCGGCCCGCCTGGCGATCGGGCAGGCCCTGCGCCGCGCGCTCGACGGCCTGGACCCCTCGCTGGTGGCCGCCTCGGTGGCCGGCGTCGCGGGCGGCGACGACGCCTTCGCCGCGACGCTGGCCCGGACCTGGGCCGAGTGCGGCATCGCCGCGCCGCCGCGCATGGTCGGCGACGTGGAGATCGCCTACGCGGCCGGGACCGCCGCGCCGTCCGGCACGCTGCTGCTGGCCGGGACGGGCGCCGCGGCGGCTCGCTTCTCCGGCCGGACGGTGACCGCGGTGGCCGACGGGCTCGGCTGGCTGCTGGGCGACGAGGGCGGCGGGTTCTGGATCGGCCGGGCGGGGGTGCGCGCGACCGTCCGCGCCCTGGACCGCCCCGGCGATTCCTTGGATCACGGGGGCCGCCACCAGGGCCGCATGGGCCCTGGGCTGCCGTACGGGCCGCTGGTGGATCTGGTGGGCGCGCACTTCGGGGCGACGGGCGAGCCGCGGCGGCGGGCGGACCGGATCGTCCGGCTGGCCCAGGCCGACCGGATGCTCGTGGCCGCCGCCGCGCCGCTGGTGTCGCGGGCGGCCGCCGAGGGGGACGAGTGCGCGGCCGGCATCGTCGCCGAGGCCGCCCGGCGGCTGACCGCGACGGCGGACCGGCTGTCCGGCGACGGACCGCTGGTGCTGGCGGGCGGGGTGCTGACCGCGGACGGCCCGGTGCGCGCCGCCGTCCTGGCCCGGCTGGCCGGGCGGCGGGTGACGACCGCCCGCGACGCCACGGCCGGGGCGTGCTGGCTGGCCGCCCTCGACCGGCTGGGCGACCAGGCCGCCCACGAACGCTTCACGGCCCTTCCGCCGCCCCGCTAGTACTGTGACCGGGTCGGCGGGTATCGCGCCCGTGCCGCGGAAAGGACGGTTCGCACCACATGCAGGTCCCGCAGATGAATCGTGCCCTGCTGAGCCGGCTGCTGCCGGGCGTCGAACCGGAGCGGCTCACCGTTCGCCAAGGGCAGTTCCACCAGGTGGTGATCGGCGCGGATCGGGTCGTGTGCCTGCCGCGCACCGGGGCCGCGGCCGCCCGGCTGCCGCAGCGGGCCGCCGTCCTGCGCCTGCTCGCCGGGTTCGATCTCGGCTTCCGCACGCCCCGGCCGTTGCCGGAGGCCGGCGCTCCCGGCCCGGACGAGCCGCCGTTCCTGGTCCTCAGCCGCGTTCCCGGAGCCCCGCTGGAGGCCGGAGAACTCGAAGATCCCCGGGTGGCCGAGGCCGCGGCGGCGCAGTACGTCACGCTGCTGCGCGAACTGGCCAGGATCGGCGCGGAGGACGACGTGCGGGCGGCGCTGCCAGCGCCGCGGGATCGATGGCGGGAGTTCACGGCGGGCGTCCGCGCCGAGCTGTTCGGGCTCATGTCCGGGCGCGGGCGTCAGCGGGCCGAGCGGGAGCTCGCGGCGCTCGACGGCCTTCCCGACCTCACCGAGGCCGTGGTGCACGGTGACCTCGGCGCGGAGAACGTCCTGTGGGAGCACGACGACGGGCTGCCGGTGCTCAGCGGGGTGATCGACTGGGACGAGGTGACGATCGGCGATCCCGCCGAGGACCTGGCGGCCGTCGGGGCCGGTTACGGCACGCCTTTCCTGGATCGGGTGCTGAGGCTGGGAGGCTGGTCGGACGGCGCGACGGCCGCCCGCATCGCCGTCATCCGCGCGTCCTTCGCCCTGCAGCAGGCCCTGTCCGCGCACAGAGACGGTGACGAGGAAGAACTGGCGGACGGCCTGACCGGCTACCGCTGAACTCGTCCGGGAGAGCGGGGCTCAGGCGGACGGCTCCTCGGCCGGGAACAGGATCGGGCTGATCAGGTGGCGGGTGCGCTCGGGCGTGGGCGGGTTGGCGATCCTGGGCAGCAGCGCGGCGCGCAGGTCGGCGATCAGCGCGGCGCGTTCGTCCGGGGTGAGCCAGATGGCGTGCTGCCGGTAGCCGACCAGGTCGGCGGCCGGATCGGCCTGGTCGCGGTCGAGGTAGGCGCCGAACTCGGCCAGCAGGGCCGCCATGGCCACGGCGAACGCGCGGCGGTGGTCGTCCCGCGAGGCCGCGGCGGCGGTGTCGGCGTCGATGGCCGCCCGCGCCGGGCGTAGCCGGTAGCGGCGCTCGACGGCCCCGCGCACGCGCTGCTCGCCCTCCACGTCGAGCAGGCCGCCCTCGGCCAGCAGGCCGACGTGCCGGTAGACGGTGGCCTTGGAGACGTCGGGCAGCAGGTCGCACAGGTCGGAGGTGGTGAGCGTGCGGCCGCCCGCCATGGCGTGCACGATGCGCAGCCGTACGGGGTGCAGAAGCAGGTCCACCGTGTCCATGGACGTACGATCTCACACCTGCTACCTTTCTCAAATCTGAGAAAGGACGGATCATGACCCACCACGCCCTGGACGCCCCTCCGCTGGGCCGCCTGCACGACGTCGGCGGCCGCCGGATCATGCTGCACCGCTCGGGCGCCGGCGGCCCGCCCGTGGTGTTCCTGCCCGGCGCCGGAGCCGTCGGCCTGGACTACCTCAACGTGCACGACCGCGCCGCCGAGGTGACGACCAGCGTGCTCTACGACCGTGCGGGCACCGGCTGGAGCGAGCCGGTCGAGCTGCCCCGCACCGCGGCCGAGGTGACCGACGAGCTGCGCGCGGCGCTGGCGGCGGCGGGGGTGCGCGGCCCGTACGTGCTGGCCGGTCACTCCCTGGGCGGCGCGTACGCGCGCCACTACGCCCGCCGCTTCCCCGGCGACGTCGCGGCGCTGCTGCTGCTCGACCCCTTCCACGAGGACATGGCCGCCCGCGCGCCCCGGCAGGCGCGCGAGATGCTCGACCAGATGCGCGAGCAGGCGCTCCCGGAGCCGACGCCGGAGCAGCTCGACGCCGCCCGCCCGGCCGTCGAGCGGCTGCTGGCCGCCTGGCCGGACGGCGTGCGCGAGGCCCTGGTCGACCACCACCTGACCGCCTGGCGCACCGGCTGGCTGGAGGGCCGCAACCTCTACGACGAGGTCTCGGCGGAGTTCAGGGCCGCGCCGCCGGCGCCCGACGTGCCGGTGATCGTGCTGTCGGCCATGGGGGCGGACGCCACCCAGTCCCAGCTCTGGCCGGAGGACGTGCTGCGGGAGATCAACGCCGGCAAGCTCGCCCTGCACGCCGAGCTGGCCGCCTCCTTCCCGCGCGGCGAGCACCGGGTGCTGGACGACGCCGGGCACGGCTGGCTGCACGAGGAACGGCCCGACGCCGTGCTCCAGGCGCTGGCCGACCTGCTGCGGGTCCTGTGAGACTCGGGAATCGGCCGCGGCTCAGGGGCGCAGGGCCTTGAGCGCCAGGTCGACCAGCGCGTCGGCGTACTGCGGGGTGAGCGGGCCGGAGCGCAGGAGCCAGCGCTGGTAGAGGGGGGCGTAGAGCAGTTCGAGCGCGAGGTCGAGGTCGGCGTCGGGGGCGAGCTGGCCGGCCTGCTGGGCGCTGCGCAGGCGGGCCTTCTTGGCCTCGTCGACCGGGCCGGCCAGCTTCTCGCGGTACTGGGCGGCCAGTTCGGGGTCGGCGACGATCTCCAGGTTGAGCGCCCGGATCGGCGCCTCGAAGCCGGGGTCGGCGAACTCCGCCACGGTCGCCCGCATGACGGTCTTCAGGTCGGCCTCGATGTCGCCCGTGTCGGGCAGCGTCACGGCCTGGTCGCCGGGGCCGCCCTCGCTCAGCGCGAGGAAGGAGTCGAAGACCACGGCGCCCTTGGACCGCCACCACCGGTAGATCGTCTGCTTGCCGACGCCGGCCCGCGCGGCGATCGCTTCGACGGAGACCTTGGCGTAACCCACCTCGGACACCAGTTCCCTGGCGGCCTGGAGGATCGCCTGCCGGGAGCGCTCGCTGCGGCGCGCGGGATCGGGCTGCTTCACGCCGCCCATCATAGCCCATCAACGAGACGAGACGGTCCGTCTTGACAAGTCACCGGTCCTTGCTGGCACACTGATGGACATGCGGCGAGACGGACCGTCTCGTCTTGAACGGAGAAGGAGGCGAGAGCGCATGCGCGTATGGTTCGTCACGGGTGCGTCCCGAGGGCTGGGCCGGGCGTTCACCGAAGCGGCCCTGGACCGGGGCGACCGCGTCGTGGCCGCCGCCCGCGACGTCGGCCCGCTGGCCGAGCTGGAGGCCCGGCATCCGGGCGCGCTCGTCCGGCTGCCGCTCGACGTCTCCGACCGCGCCGCGGTGCGGGAGGGCGTGGACCGGGCTGCGGCCGCGTTCGGCAGGCTCGACGTCGTGGTCAACAACGCCGGCGGCATGCTCTTCGGCATGCTGGAGGAGGCCACGGAGGAGCAGATCAGGGCGCACTTCGACGTGAACCTGTTCGGCGCGATCTGGGTCACCCAGGCGGTGACGCCGTACCTGCGGGCCCAGGGATCGGGGCACATCCTCCAGGTCACCTCGATGGGCGCGGGCGGCGGCATGGCCTCGGTCGGCCTGTACGCGGCGGGCAAGTCGGCCCTCGACTCGGTCACACAGGCGCTGGCCATGGAGCTCGCGCCGTTCGGCGTCAAGGTCACCAACCTGCAGATGGGCGGCTACGACACCGGCCTGTTCACGCTGGGCACCACGGCCACCGAGCCCGACCCGGTCTACGACGGGCTGCGGGCCGAGCTGGCCGCCATGTGGGGCGAGGACGCCGGCCCGCCGCCGAGCAACGCCGCGCCCGTCGTCATGGAGCTCGTGGACCTGCCCGAGCCGCCGCGCCGGCTGATCGTCGGCAGCCGCTCGTACGACCTCGTCCAGCAGATGGACGAGGCCCGCACCGCGGAGTACCGCGCCTGGGAACACCTCAGCCGCAAGGCCGACGGCTGACCCCGGGGGACCGGTTCCAGGGGGCGGACGGGCGGGGATGGGCCGGGCGTTGTCCGGGTTCCGGCACAATTGCGGTGTGCGAGTCGGATTGCTGGGGCCCTTCGAGGTCCGGAACGCCCAAGGGGCCGTGGTCGAGGTCCCTGGTGTCCGGCTGCGCGCGCTGCTCGCCGCCCTCGCCCTGGAGCCCGGCCGGATCGTCACGCGCGCGCGGCTGATCGACTGGATCTGGGGGGAGCGACCGCCCGCCGACGAGGTCAACGCCCTGCAGGCGCTGGTGTCCAGGCTGCGCAGGGTGCTGCCCGACGGCGTGATCGAGGCCGATTCCGGCGGCTACCGGCTGGCCGTGCCGCGCGAGGCGGTGGACGTGTGCCGCTTCGAGCAGCTGATCGTCCAGGCTCGCGCCGCCGCGCCCGCCGCCCGCGCCGACCTGCTGCGCAGTGCCCTGGAGCTGTGGCGCGGCGCCCCCATGGCCGACATCGCGATGCAGGACAGCGACGCCTTCGACGCCGTGGTCACCCGGCTCGACGACCTCCACGTCGCCGCGCTCGGCGACCGCATCGACGCCGACCTGCGGCTCGGCCGGGGCGCGGAGCTGGTCACCGAGCTGACCGGGCTGGTGGCCGCGTACCCGCTGCGCGAGGGGTTCGTGGCGGCGCTGATGCGGGCGCTGGCCGAGGCGGGCCGCGGGAACGAGGCGCTGACCCTCTACCAGCGCACCCGCGAGCGGCTGGCCGACGAGCTGGGCGCCGACCCGTCGGCCGAGCTGTCGGAGCTGCACACCGCGCTGCTGCGCGGCGAGGTGGGGGAGCGGACGGACAACCGCAGGACGAACCTGCGCGCCGAGCTGACGAGCTTCGTCGGCCGGCACGACGACGTCTCCGCGGTCGCCGACCTGGCCACCAGGTACCGCCTGGTCACCCTGACGGGGGCGGGCGGCTCCGGCAAGACGCGGCTGGCCACCGAGACCGCCCGTACGATGCTCCCCGAGCTGCCCGACGGCGCCTGGCTCGTCGAGCTGGCCCCGGTCCGGGCCGGCGGCGAGCTCGCGCAGGCCGCCCTGACCACGATCGGCCTGCGCGACCAGGGCATGCTCGGCGGCGGGCGCGGCGGCGACCCGATGGACCGGCTCATCACCGCCATCCGCGACCGCTCGATCCTGCTCATCCTGGACAACTGCGAGCACGTCATCGAGGCCGCCGCGTCGTTCGCGGACCGGCTGCTGGGCGAGTGCCGCGGCCTGCGCGTCCTGGCGACGAGCCGCGAGCCGCTCGGCATCACCGGCGAGGTGTTGTGGCAGGTCGAGCCGCTCACGCTGCCCGCCGAGGGCGCCTCGCCGGCCGAGAGCGGCTCCTCGCCCGCGGTGCGGCTGCTGCGCGACCGCGCGGACCTGGTGCGCAAGGACATCGGCTCCGACGCCCCCACCCTCGCGGCCATGGCGCGGATCTGCCGGGCGCTCGACGGCAACCCGCTGGCGATCGAGCTGGCCGCGGCTCGGCTGCGCACGATGTCGGTCGACCAGCTCGCCCGCCGTCTCGACGACCGGTTCCGCCTGCTGACCAGCGGCAGCCGTACGGCGCTCGCCCGGCACCGGACGCTGCGCGCGGTCGTCGACTGGAGCTGGGACCTGCTGAGCGAGGCCGAGCGCGGCGTGCTGCGCCGGTTGTCGGTGTTCTCCGGCGGGGCGAGCCTGGAGGCGGCCGAACGCGTGTGCGGCGACGAGACGTCCGCCGGTGAGCTGGTCTTCGACGTGCTGACCGCGCTGACCGAGAAGTCGCTGCTGCTGGCCGACGACGACGGCGCCCCCCGCTACCGGATGCTCAACACCATCAGGGAGTACGCGGCCCAGCGGCTGGCCGAGGCCGGGGAGTCCGAGGCGGCGCGGCGGGCGCACCTGGCCCACTTCACCGAGCTGGCCGAGACCGCCGACCCGCACCTGCGCCGGGCCGAGCAGCTGGAGTGGCTGGCCGTGCTCGACGCCGAGCACGACAACATCATCACGGCCCTGCGCGGGGCGATCGCCGAGGGGTGGGCGTACGAGGCGATGCGGCTGGTCGGGGCGGCCGGCTACTACTGGTTCCTCAGCGGCCACCGGGCCGAGGGCGCCGAGCTGAGCATCGCCGCGTCCGGGCTGGAGGGCGAGGTGCCCGACGAGGTGCGGGCGATGGCCTACCTCATGGTGACCATGTTCGTGACGTCCGGCGTGGGCGGCGACCAGTTCCAGGCGCGGGAGTGGATCCAGGAGGCCCACCGGCTGGCCGTGCGCAGCGGGTCCCGCAAGCCGCTGCTCGGGTTCGCCGCGCTGCTGGAGCGCACGCTGCAGGGCCCGGCGGCGTTCCTGCCCGCGTTCGAGCCGCTGATCGCCGACGCCGACCCCTGGGTGCGGGCGCAGGGCAGGCTGGCCGGCGGCCGGTTCCGGCTCACGCTCGGCGGCGACGAGACCGACGTCGATCTCGACGCCGAGACCGCGCTCGCCGAGTTCCGCGCGCTGGGCGACCGCATGGGCACCTCCCTGGCGCTGACCTTCCTGGCCGATCGGCTCGCCATGCGCGGCGAGTTCGCCCGTGCCTGCGAGTACTACGAAGAGGGCGCCGTGGCGCAGACCGAGGTGGGCGCGACCGAGGACGTCGTGGGCGTGTGGGCCCGGCTGGCCCAGCTGCACTGGCTGCTCGGCGACGAGCGGGCCAGCGCCGCCGCCATGGCCGAGGCCCAGCGGCACGCCGACGGGATCGTCTGGCCGGACTCCCTCGCCGAACTGGCGCTCGGTCAGGCGAAGCTGGCGCGCTGGCGCGGCGAGGCGGACCGGGTGCGCGAGCACCTGGCCACCGTCCAGGCGGTGCTGTCCACCGATGAGATGGTCGGCTCGGTCCGTTCCACGATCATGGACCTGTACGGCTACCTCGCCGACGACGTCGAGCAGGCGCGCGCCTACCGGCGCAGGGCGTTCGACGCGGCCGTGGAGAACATGTTCCCGCCGACCATCGCCGAGGCGCTGGTCGGGATCGCCGACGTCGCGCTGCGCGAGGGCCAGGACGAGCAGGCCGTCCGGCTGATCGCGGCCAGCGAGGCGGTGCGCGGCACGCCGGACCGCTCGCTGCCGGACGCCGCCCGCATCGCCGGACAGGCGCGCGAGCGCCTCGGCGAGACCGCGTTCGCCGCGGCGGACCTCGACGGCCGCCGCCGCGACTTCCGCGAACTGGCCGAGATCACCCTCGCCCGCTGAACACCGGGCGCGGTCACCCGGTCCCGGCCGGGGCCCTTGGTTCGGAATTGTCGGTTGCGGACGGCATTGTTATGGCATGACCGAGACGCCCCCTTTCACCGTCCTCGCTGATGACACGGCCTACGCCGAGGCCGTGCAGCTCGCCGTGGACTCCGCCGCCGCCTACTACGCCGACGGCACCTCCACCCTCGACGACGACGCCTACGACCGGCTGGTGCGCGGCATCCAGGCGTACGAGGAGGCCCATCCCGAGCAGGTGCTGCCGACCTCGCCGACGGGCAAGGTCGCGGGCGGCGCGGTCGTGGGGGACGTGCCGCACACCGTGCCGATGCTCAGCCTGGACAACGTGTTCGGCGCCGAGCAGCTCGCCGACTGGGCCGCCTCGGTCGAGCGCAGGCTCGGCCGTCCGGTCACCGCGTGGAGCGTCGAGCCCAAGCTCGACGGCCTGGCCATCTCGGCCCGCTACCGCGGCGGCCGGCTGGCCCAGCTCGTCACCCGGGGCGACGGCACCGCGGGCGAGGACGTCTCGCACGCCATCGGCACCATCGTCGGCCTGCCCGAGCGGCTGGCCGAGCCGGTCACGGTGGAGCTGCGCGGCGAGGTCATGATGACGACGTCGCAGTTCGAGGAGGCGTGCGCCAAGCGCTCGGCGCACGACGGCACCACGTTCGCCAACCCGCGCAGCGCCGCCGCCGGCACACTGCGCGCCCAGGACCGGCCGTACGTGTGCGAGCTGACGTTCTTCGGCTACGGCGCGCTGCCCGCGCCCGGCGACGACTCCGAGCTGGCGACGCGCCTGCGCGAGCTGCCGCACAGCCAGGTCATGGAGTGGGTGGCCGGTCAGGGCGTGCAGACCACGGCCGCCACCGCGGTCGCCGGGATCGTCACCGACACGCTGGAGCGGGTGCAGGAGCGCGTCGGCGAGATCGCCGCGGCCCGCGCCGGGCTGCCGTTCGGCATCGACGGCATCGTGATCAAGTGTGACCTGGCCTCCGACCAGGCCGAGGCCGGGTTCAGCTCGCGCGCGCCGCGCTGGGCGACCGCCTACAAGCTGCCCGCCACCGAGAAGATCACCAAGCTGGTCGGGGTGGAGTGGAACACCGGCCGCACCGGGATCATCGCCCCGCGCGCCGTGCTGGAGCCGGTCGAGCTCGACGGCAGCGTCGTCACCTACGCCACCCTGCACAACGTCGCCGACATCACCCGGCGCGGCCTGATGCTGGGCGACAGCGTGGTGGTCTACAAGGCGGGCGACGTGATCCCGCGCGTGGAGTCGCCGGTGGTGCACCTGCGCACCGGCGAGGAGCGGCCGATCCCGATCCCGCAGGTCTGCCCGTCCTGCGGCGACGCCATCGACAGCTCGCAGGAACGGTGGCGGTGCGTACGCGGGCGGGCCTGCCGGGCGATCGCCTCCATCGTCTACGCTGCCGGACGCGACCAGCTCGACATCGAGGGCCTGGCCGAGAACCGCATCAAGCAGCTGCTTGACGCCGGTCTGATCGCCGACTTCGCCGACCTGTTCTTCCTGAGCCGCGAGCAGCTGCTCAGTCTGGAGCGCATGGGCGAGACCAGCACCGACAACCTGCTGGCCGCCTTCGAGCAGGCCAAGGGCCGGCCGCTGAGCCGGGTGTTCGCGGCGCTCGGCGTCCGCGGCACCGGCCGGTCGATGAGCCGCCGGATCGCCCGCCACTTCGGTTCGATGGAGGCCATCCGGGCCGCCGACGCCGAGGCGATCCAGGCGGTCGAGGGCATCGGCCCGGAGAAGGCGCCGGTCGTGGTGGCCGAGCTGATCGAGGTCGGGCCGCTGATCGACAAGCTGGTCCAGGCGGGCGTGAACATGGCCGAGCCGGGCTGGACGCCCCCCGCCGAGCCCGGCGCACCGGAGACCGGCGGCGGGGCCGGGCTGCCGCTGGCCGGGATGTCGGTCGTGGTGACCGGCGCCATGAGCGGCACGCTGGAGGCGTTGAGCCGCAACCAGATGAACGAGCTGATCGAGCGGGCCGGCGGCAAGGCGTCCTCCAGCGTCTCGGCCAAGACGTCGCTGCTGGTGGCCGGGGAGAAGGCCGGTTCCAAGCGGGCCAAGGCCGAGAGCCTGGGCGTGCGGATGGTGACGCCGGAGGAGTTCGCCGAACTTGTCAGCACCTTTCTGTAGCTTCATGAGCCAGAGGTTCAGGGCAGCACTGCGGGCAGGCCGCGCGAGTCGACCTTCGCGACGATCAGCACCGGGGCGCCGGCCGACGCCTTCACGGTGGCGAGCGCCTGGTCGAGCTCTGCCGCGGTGTCCACGGAGTACGTGGACCGCACGCCCAGAGCGTTGGCGAACTTGACGAAGTCCCATTGGTTGAGCAGGACGTAGGGCTTCGGCGTCACGCCGGGGTTGGTGAAGTAGTCCGAGTCGATGAGGTACTGCTCCAGGCCGTAGATGCCGTTGTCGATGACCACGACGACGGGGTCGCGGTCATAACGTACGAACGTGGACAGTGCCTGGGCGGTCATGTGGAAGCCGCCGTCGCCGCAGATGACCAGAGGACGCCTGCCCGACCCGAAGGACGCACCGACGGCAGCGGCCACGGAATGGCCGATGGAGGCCCAAACGGCGCTGCTCAGGAACCCGTCGCGGCCTTTGACCGGCAGGCTCGCCGCCGAGGCGCCGCCGAGGAAGGTGTCAGGCATCGCCAGCCATGAGGCGTCCAGGGCGGCACCGACGCGGTCGAACACCTGGGCGTAGGTCAGCGGGCCGGTGGCGACGGGCGGGGCCGGGTCGACGGCCGCGGAGATGGGAACCGGCGCCTCCTTCGCCGCCTCGGCCACGAGTGCGGTCACCAGGGCGGTGATGTCCGCGTTCTGCTTGCTCCCGTTCTTGATCTTCACCTTGCCGTCGTAGGCGGTGACGAGGTGGTCGGTGTTGTCCCGGATGAACGCGGCGTAGCTGCCGGGGAAGACGCAGCCGAGCATCACGATCAGGTCCGCGTCCCGGACCTCGGGGGGCTGGCAGCTCGGCGGGGCGAAGACCCCGACCCAGCCGTCGTCCTGTTCGGACAGCACCGATTTGGCCAGCACTTGGGTCGACCAGCGGACACCGAGCTTGGCGATCAGGGCGGCGACCTCGTCGGCCAGTCCGTAACGCTGGACCTCGACGCCCAGCAGGAGCACGGGCTTCGTGGCGGCGCGCACGAGCCCCACGATCGTGGTGGCGAGCTGCTGCTCCGTGCCCGCCGCCGGATTGGTGACGGGCAGCGCCCCGGCCGGGGGCGTACAGGCCGCCGTCCAGATGGTCCGATCGATCTCGATGTAGACCGGCCGTTTCTTCCTGATCGCCGTCGAGATCGCGCTGTCGACCAGGGCGGGCACGTCGGCGGCCTGCCCGGCGCGGGCTGCGCTCACGGTGACCAGCCGGTAGGCGTTGAGGTCTCCGTCGGGCTGGCCGGTCGAGTGCGAGAACAGGACGTCCAGGTTCTTCAGGTTGGCCAGGTTCGCGGCGCTCGGGCCGCCGTTCACGACGACGACCGGGCTGCGCTCGACGAACGCGCCGGCGATGGCGTTGATCATGCTGAGCATGCCGACGCCGTTGGCCACCGCGGCGGCGCCCAGGCCCTTAGTTCGCGCGTAACCGTCGGCCGCGTATCCCGCTTCGAGGTCGGTGGCGGTCACCACCGGCGTGATGTGGTGCGCGCCCACCGCGTCGAACAGCGGGGCACCATAGGCGGCGGGCACACCGAACAGGGTGTCGACCTGTTGCTGGCTCAGCCGCTTGAGGATGTAGTCGGCAACGGTGAAGGGCACGATGACACTCCTGGGCATGCCCGCCGTACGGCAGATCAGTCGAAAGGATGGGCGCGGATCGTCCGGCCGTTTGGGACGCCTACCCGCGCAGCCGGCCGGGCGAACGCGCGGGAG
>NZ_JBSFGJ010000093.1:0-27014 GCF_053596515.1 Nonomuraea sp. NPDC001684 | reverse complement strand
GCGCCAGCCGCGCCCCCGTGGACGCCACGGCCCCGCGCCCCCGGATCGCCGACCACGTCTGGGCCGTCACCGGGTCGTGCACCACGCCCAGCACCGGCCGCCCGGCCCGGCACAACGCCACCCCCACGACGTACGTGGGCAGCCCGATGGCCACGTTGTTGGTGCCGTCGAGCGGGTCGACCAGCCACGTCCACTCGCCGCCCGCCGCGCCGATCAGCCCGGACTCCTCGGCCACGATCGTGTGCGAGGGGAAGGCCGTCAGGATGCGCTCGACCAGCAGCTTCTCCGAGGCCAGGTCGAGATCGGTGACGACGTCGCCGGCCTCGCCCTTGGCCCGGATGCCGACGGCCCCACGCGTGCCCGCCGCGAGCAGCGCCCCGGCGGCCTGGGCGGCCTCGACGGCCACAGAGCGAGCGTGATCCAGGTCCATCGGGCACCCCTCAGGTCAGGTGGGCGGTGATCAGCCGGACGGCCAGCGCCGTCTCCTCGGCGTTCAGCGGTTCCCGGGGAACGTGGTGGCCGCCCGCCCCGAGCGGGCCGAGCGACAGGTCGCGGCTGCCGGGCCGGCCGCGCCCGAGCGCGATCGTGGCCGCCTCGCCGCCCTCCGGCACCACGCTGCTGTGGAAGCGGTCGGCCGGCAGGGTGTAGGTGTCGCCGGGGCCGAACAGCTCCACCAGCCCGGTCGCGTGCCGCACGGTGCGGCGGGTGGGCGAGATGCGGTCGCCGTCGGCGCCGCTGACCACCTCGAACACCCGGTGCGTGGCGTCGGGCCCCGCGTCGGTGACCACCGCGTGCACGTTGCGCACCTGGCCGTAGAGCACGTGGCTGACCAGGTCCCAGCTGTGGCAGTGGATCTGCGAGGTGGTGCTCTCGGCGTGCTGGAGCGAGTCGGACCACAGGTGGAGGCATACCCCCTCGCCGCCCTCACGCTCCAGCGGCAGGCAGACGAAGCCGAGCGGATGGCGTACGGCCCTGGGGCGCGCGGTTTCCCTCAGCACGCCGAGCGCCCACGACCTGGCCTGTCCGTCGTGGACCCGCTGGAAGACCGACCGGTAGCTCATGAGTCGCACTCACGTTCCGTCTCGTCGGAGGGCCGCAGGACGCGCCTCGCCGTAGGGATCGACGGCGCGCAGGGCCTTGCGCGCGATGTCCACGACGTCGCGGCCGTCGTAGGCCTTGGGGAGAGGCACCCCGATACGGCCGAACAGGTCCTGGACCTCCTCGATCGTGGGCTCGTCGCCGAGCGGCGCCTTCTTGTACATGTCCATCTGCACCCGCCGCGCCTGCTCGAAGCTGAGCCGCAGCTCGGTGTCGCAGTTCTCGTAGTAGAACGTGCCGGCCAGCGCGGTCATGGCGCGGTTGGGGTCCTCCACCGTCATGATCAGCCGGGTGGCCGACAGGTCCCAGCGGAACGTCGTCATCGACGACGACAGGCCGACCTCGATGTCGAGCAGGCCGTAACGCTGGCGGTACCAGAAGGCGGCCAGGATCGTCGCGTACGACTCCTTCCTGACCCGGTCGGTGGTCCACGTCTCGCCGGTCGCGTCGGGGGAGTCCGACAGGGAGCGCCGGTAGTGGGCGTACGTCTCGCACACCTCGACGTTGGACGGGTCGATCACCTCGACCCGCACCACCAGGTGCCGTTTGTCCCGGCGGGCGGCGGCCACGCACTCGGGCAGGGTGACCGCGCGCAGGTAGGTGCCGGTGCCGCCCTTGAAGCTCCACCGGGTGGTGTCCTTGCGCGCCTCGGCGTGCATCTGGGCGATCTCCTGCTTGCTGCCCAGCACCCTGACCAGCTGCAACGCATCGAGGGCCTTGCGGGTGCCGTGGACGAGTGTCTCGATCTCCTCCAGCCGCGACAGCCGGACGGGGAGCTGGGCCAGCGCGCCGGAGGTGATGGTCTCCTCGACCGGGGCCTGACGGGCGCGGTCGCGCAGCAGGGCGGTGGCCACCAGCGCCATGATCACCAGCGTCGCGGCGTTCACGAGCTGGGTCTGCACATCGGTCGGCACCACCTCGTCGGGCATGATGCCGAGCACGCCGATCACGACCGCCAGTAACAGCGCGATGGCGCCGTCGGCGTTCTGGGCCGCCCATGGGGCGACCCGCTTCAGCGCCGCCGTGAACCGTGCCATCGTTCGCCCGCCCGTCCGACGATCGGTCAATCCCTAGGTCATCGTAACGACCGCCGGCATGCGACTTCCAGCGCACGGGAAGGAGGTATCTCCTACCCGGGAATGACATGACATCTCCCCCTGGCAGCTCAGGACCGGGACCTGACCAGGTTCGATACTGGAAGCGCACGGGGGTGGGGATGAAGGGGATCAGGATGTTCTCGGCGGCCGCGCTGGCGCTGGTGCTGGTGGCCGTGCTGGCGTGCCCGGCCCCGCCCGCGGCGGCGTGGGCGGAGGTCCACCGGCCGTCGTCGTCGGAGCGGTTCATGCAGGTCGTGGCCCACCCGGACGACGACCTGCTGTTCATGAGCCCCGACCTGTACGGCGCCGTCCAGTGGCACCGCCCGACGGTGACCGTCTACCTGACCGCGGGCGAGGGCCAGGCCGGCTGGGACGACGACCGCGACCCCGTCGCCTACACCCGCGACCGCGCGCGGGGCCTGCGGGCCGCGTACGCCTTCCTGGCCGGCGCGCCCGACGTCTGGCGGGTCACGACGATCACGGCGGGCGGCTTCCCCGTCCGCCTGGAGGAGCTGGCCGACAGGCCGGCGGTCAGGCTCGCCTTCGTCGGGCTGCCGGACGGCGGCGACCCGCGCGCGGACGGCGGTCGCGACGCGCTGACCAGGCTGTGGCAGGACCGCTCCTGCGTGCGCCGGTTCGGCGCCGGCCCCGAGCCGGGCTGCGTCGGCCGGCGGGACGTGGTCGGCGTGCTGCGCGCGCTCTACGCCCGCTTCCGGCCGACGGTGCTGCGCACGCTCGACCCCGAGCCGCCCACCGGCCGGGGGTTGTGCGACCACCCCGACCACGTCGCCTCGGCCCGCTTCGCGCTGGCCGCGGCGAGCGGGCTGGGGCTGCGGGCGGTCTCCTACCGCGGCTACCCGATGACCGGCTGGGCCCCCAACGTCGCGGGGGCGCTGCGCGAGCTCAAGCGCCAGGTCTTCGGCGTCTACCTGGGCCACGACTACCGCGTCGGGCACACCTGGCGCTACCGGGCCTGGACCGAGCGCATGTACCGGGTCCCCTGAGCCGGGACGCCGCCCGGCTCAGGGGAGCGCCCGGCTAGAACCAGCCGCGGCGGCGGGCCATCTGCTCCAGGCCGTGCTGCAACGCCTGGTCGGCCGCGCCGGGGTGGTCGTCGTAGCGCACGGTGAAGCGGTTGTAGGTGTCGTGGCTGGAGGTCAGGAAGCCGCCGCGCTTGTCGGCCTCCAGGATGACGTCCATCTGCCGCGGCCCGGCGATGAACGTCAGCTCCAGCTCGTTGAAGTGCCGCCGCCACTGGCCGCCCGCGTAGTACTCGATCTCCTGGAAGAACGGCATCGTCGAGCCGTACAGCGTGCCGCGCTCCAGGTCGGCCTTCTTGAAGCCGAAGCCGAGCCGGTCGAGGGCGGCGATGACGTGCTCCTGGGCCGGCAGCGGGCTGACGAACAGCGGGTCGAGGTCGCCCTTGTCGATCGCGCCCGCCAGCGCCAGCTCCGTCTGGACGCCGAGCCGCATGCCGTGCAGCGGGTGGCCGCCGATCGCGCTGATCGGCGTCTCCCACGGCACCATGATCTCGAACGGCTGCTGGTGCTGGGCGCCCGAGGCGAGCTGGAACGTCCCGGCCACCTGCTGGCGCAGGAAGCTGTAGGTCGTCTTGTACTCGTTGTCGCCGCTCTCGACCTCCACCACGGCGGTCAGGTCGAGGTAGATGCCCTCGACCTTGTAGTCCGAGCCGCCGCCGCGGAAGTGCACGACGCCGCGCAGCGGCTCACCGGGACGCACGGTCGCGTCGGTCAGCACCGTGTCGACCTCGACGCCCGCGCCGAAGGCGGCCATCAACTTGCGGAACACCATGGGTCTCTCCTATGCGGTGGGGGTCTGGCCGTTGACGGCGGCGTGTCCCGTGCCCGAGATGCGGGGGAGCAGCTGGGCCAGGACGAGGGTGGACAGCGCCGAGTCGGCCTGGCCCTGCTGGGTCCGTACGACCAGCGGCTGGGGGGCGTTCTCGGCGAGCTTGGCGCCCACGTCCAGGCGCCGGCGGGCCAGCTCGTACTGCAGCACGGCCCGGTTGTCGCGGTAGGACTCGGCCAGCCTGCGCAGGGCCTTGGCCTCGTTCTCGGCGGCGGTCAGGTCGGCCCTGCCGCGCGCCTCGATCTCCCACGTCACGCGCTGGGCCTCGGTCTCCTGCTCCTCCAGCATGCGCGCCACGTTCTTGCGCGCGGTGTTGTGGGCGGCCTTGACCTCGACCACGCGGGCGTCGCGGGTCTTCTTGGAGCGCTCGATCTCCATGAGCAGCGTGTCGATGCGGCGCTTGCGGGTCAGCTCCCACTCGCGCTCGTAGGCCGACAGCTCCTTGGCGACCTTCTCCCGGGTGGCCAGGTGCTGCTGGTACTGGTCGGGGAGCTGGACGTCGGGGATGTTGGCGCCGGTGACGCGCACGCCGTACCGGCCGAGCTGGCGGTTGAGCGCCTCCTGCATGTCCCCGACGTCGGAGCCGCGCAGGTCGTAGGCGCGCTCGGTGTTGACCCGCCGGCTGCGCTGCCTGATCGCGTCCTGCACGGCGCTGGAGAGCACGAGGTCGAAGTTGCCCGCGCCGATCGTCCGGACGAACGCCACCGGGTCCACGATGCGGAACTTCAGAAAGAACTCGATCGACTTCAGCGGCACGTTCTCGGCCGTCGGGCAGGCCACGATCGGCGCCGAGTACGGGATCTCGGTGGAGGTGTCCACGACCGCGTCCACCCGGTCCCACGGCAGCCACAGGTAGTGGCGGCCCGGCGGGAGCGTGCCGGTGATCGCCCCCCAGCGGCTGCGCACGCCGGTGGTGCCCTCCTCGATCTCGATGATCGCCTGGCGCCAGATCGTGACCAGCGCCACGACCAGGAAGAACAGCGCGGCCAGCGCGGCGGGCAGGGTGAGGTCGGTGAGCGCGGCCATCCCGGCGAAGTACAGGGCCAGCAGGACGAGCGCCATCCAGGCGAAGCCGCGCCGGTCCTTGGGGATCACCACCGGCACGAGCTGGCCCTGCTCGCCGCCGCGCAGCAGCTGGCGGATGTCGGACCAGGAGGCCAGCGACTCCTTGATCTTCGAGAACTCGCGGGTCATCGGACCTCACCCTCGCTCAGGCGGCCGGGCAGCAGGCGCTCGACCGTGCTTTCCAGGTCGTGGTCGGGCTCAGGCGTGGCCTGCGGCTCGCTCACGTCGGCGGCGGCCTTCTTCAGCAGGGCCGCGATCTCGTCCTCGCGGCTGCTGACGCGGGCGGCGATCTCGCCGAGCCGGCCGCGGATGGCGGCCATGTCCTCGGCGGAGAACAGCGCCGCGCCCTTGCCGCCCACGAGCTGCTGGGCCAGGGCCAGGAAGTCGATGTCGGTCTGCTCGCCCACCTGCACCACCTGCGGCAGCCGGGTGGCCACCGACTCCAGCTTGGTCAGCAGGTCCTGCTGGAAGCGGTAGTCGAGGATCTCGGGGGCCTCGGCGGCCGACAGCGCCCGGATGTCGAGGGCTTGGGCCTCCAGGAGCGCGGCGTTGGCGTTGGCCGTGGACTCGGCCTCGACCAGGCGCTGCCTGGCCTGCGCGGTGGCCTGGTGGCTGGCGCGTTCGAGCGCGGTGTCCATGCGGGCCTGGTAGCCGGCGATCTCGGCCTGGATGGCGCTGAGCGTCTCCTGCAGCCCCGCCAGCTCCTTGACCAGGTCGCCCTCGTTCTGCTCCTTGCGGAGCTGGAGCTCGTACTCGTAGGTGTAGGCCTCCTTGGCCACCCGGACCATCTCGGGGGCGGCCAGGTCCATGCGGTACTCCTGGCTGGACGGCTCGGCGTGGGTGATGTTCACGTCGGTGAGCCGTACGGCGGGCAGGAACTGCTGGTTCAGGTTCTCCAGCATGCCGAGGGTGCTCTCGCCCACCAGGTCGTAGATGTCCTCGGCCCGCTGGGCGTAGATCAGCGAGCGGGTGACCTCGCTGATGGCGTTCTGCAGCTTGGACTGGAAGCCGCTGACCGAGCCGAGCACGAAGATGAACTCGGCCGGGTTCTCGATCCTGAACTGCAGGAACAGGTCGACGCTGGCCTTGACGCCCTGCTGGGTCGGCGCCTCCCTGATGGGGGCGTTGAACGGGTACTCGCGGGTGGTGTTGACGATGTAGCTGACCCGCTTCCACGGGTTGAACAGCGTCACCCGGCCCGGGTCGGCGATGTGCACCAGCTTGCCGAACTTGGTGATCAGCGCCTTGCAGCCCTCGGGGACCATCACCACGCTCCGGCGCCACCACAGGAACGCGGCGGCCAGCACCAGCACCACCCAGTAGTGCGGGCCGAAGAAGATGTCCGACCCCGGCACGATGCCGCCGAGCGCGCCGATCAGGCCCAGGACCACCAGCACCGTCAGCGGGATGACCACCTTGGCCGTGCTGCCCTTGGGGATCACCACCGGCGAGATGACGTGCATGCCGTTCTCGGCGAAGCTGCGGTTGACGATCTCGCCGGCCTCGTTCAGTGAGGCGGACCTGGCCTCGATCAGCGTGCCGACGGAGGCGCCGCCGTCGCGGGCGGCGGCGAAGTCGTGCGGGTTGAGCGCGAAGCCGGGGGCCTGGCCGGTGAGCTGGCCGGCCTGGTCGGCGACCTGACCGATCGCCTGGCTCATCGCCTGCCGTACGTCACCTCCTTGAGCGACCGCTTGGGCTATGCCCTGACCTGCCTGGATCAGTGCCTCTCGGGGTCGTGACATCGAACCTTCCTTTTCCGCTACAGGCGAATCCGACCGTATCGGGTATGACTTGCTGTTCGCTTGCAATGTGTCGTCATATGACTGTTACGTCCCATAGCAGAGGTGTTATGGATGGAGCAGGTCTGCTACCTGGAGGGTTGATGAGCGAGACCGTCCACAACCGCATCGCGCTGCTGCGCGCCGAGCGGGGGGTGAGCCGCAGGCAGCTCGCGCAGGCGCTGGGGGTGCATTACCAGACCGTTGGATACCTGGAGCGGGGCGAATACAGCCCGAGTCTTCACCTGGCGTTGCGTATAGCGCGGTACTTCGAGGTGCCGGTCGAGGTGGTGTTCTCCACCACGCCGTTCCCCCGGATCGGGCAGCCCACGGCCTGACGGTTTCTGTCGGTGGCGCCGCCTACAGTGGCAGCATGCGTCCGGTCACAGATTTGCAGCGGAAGGTGGCGCCTTTCGAGGTCGTCACCGAGATGACTCCATCCGGCGACCAGCCGACGGCCATCGCCGAGCTGGAGCGCCGCGTCCGGGCCGGGGAGAAGGACAGCGTCCTGCTCGGCGCCACGGGCACCGGCAAGACGGCCACGATCGCCTGGCTGATCGAGCGGCTGCAGCGGCCCGCGCTGGTCATGCAGCCCAACAAGACGCTCGCCGCCCAGTTCGCCAACGAGCTGCGCGAGATGCTGCCCAACAACGCGGTCGAATATTTCGTCTCCTATTACGACTACTACCAGCCCGAGGCGTACGTGCCGCAGAGCGACACGTACATCGAGAAGGACTCCTCGATCAACGACGAGGTCGAGCGGCTGCGCCACTCGGCCACCAACTCGCTGCTCACCCGCCGCGACACCATCGTGGTCGCCTCCGTCTCGTGCATCTACGGCCTGGGCACCCCGCAGGAGTACGTCGACCGCATGGCCAGGCTCCGCGTCGGCATGGAGGTCGACCGCGACCAGCTCCTGCGCCGCCTGGTCGACATGCAGTACACGCGCAACGACCTGGCCTTCACCCGGGGCACGTTCCGGGTGCGCGGCGACACGATCGAGATCATCCCGAAGTACGAAGAGCTGGCCGTGCGCATCGAGATGTTCGGCGACGAGATCGAGAAGCTCGCCACCATGCATCCGCTGACCGGCGAGGTCATCACTGAAGACGAAGAGCTCTACATCTTCCCCGCCTCCCACTACATCGCCGGCGAGGAGCGCATGGCGGCGGCCGTGGCCGGCATCGAGGCCGAGCTGGCCGCGCGCCTGTCGGAGCTGGAGCGGCAGGGCAAGCTGCTGGAGGCCCAGCGGCTGCGCATGCGCACCACCTACGACATCGAGATGATGCGCCAGATCGGCACCTGCTCCGGCATCGAGAACTACTCCCGTCACCTCGACGGCCGCGCCGCCGGCACCGCGCCCAACACGCTGCTCGACTACTTCCCCGAAGACTTCCTGCTGGTCCTCGACGAGTCCCACCAGACCGTGCCGCAGATCGGCGCGATGTACGAGGGCGACGCCTCGCGCAAGCGCACGCTGGTCGACCACGGGTTCCGGCTGCCGTCCGCGCTGGACAACCGGCCGCTGAAGTGGGAGGAGTTCCTGGAGCGCATCGGGCAGTCGGTCTACCTGTCGGCCACGCCCGGGCCGTACGAGCTGGGGCGGGTCAAGGGCGACGTCGTCGAGCAGGTCATCCGGCCCACCGGCCTGGTCGACCCCGAGATCGTCGTCAAGCCCACCAAGGGGCAGATCGACGACCTGGTCCACGAGATCCGCGAGCGCGCCGAGCGCGACGAGCGCGTCCTGGTCACCACGCTGACCAAGAAGATGTCCGAAGACTTGACCGACTATCTCCTGGAGCTCGGCATCCGGGTGCGCTACCTGCACAGCGAGGTCGACACGCTGCGCCGCATCGAGCTGCTGCGCGAGCTGCGCATCGGCGAGTTCGACGTGCTGGTCGGCATCAACCTGCTGCGCGAGGGCCTCGACCTGCCCGAGGTGTCGCTGGTGGCCATCCTCGACGCCGACAAGGAGGGCTTCCTGCGCTCGGAGACCTCCCTGATCCAGACCATCGGCCGCGCCGCCCGTAACGTGTCCGGCCAGGTCCACATGTACGCCGACAAGATCACGCCGTCGATGGAGCGGGCCATCGACGAGACCAACCGGCGCCGGGCCAAGCAGATGGCCTACAACGAGGCCAACGGCATCGACCCGCAGCCGCTGCGCAAGAAGATCGCCGACATCCTCGACTCCCTCCAGCGCGAGGACGCCGACACCGACAAGCTGCTCGGCGGCGGCCGTCAGCAGTCGCGCGGCAAGGCCCCGGTGCCCGGCTTCGCCGCCCGCCAGGCGGGCCAGCACGCCAAGGCCATCGCGGGCGAGATGCCGCGGGCGCAGATGGAGTCGCTGATCGAGTCGCTGACCGAGCAGATGCACCAGTCGGCCGCCGACCTTCAGTTCGAGGTGGCCGCCCGGCTGCGCGACGAGATCAAGGAGCTCAAGCGCGAGCTGCGCGACATGCGCGAAGCAGGCGTCAAATAGGGGCCGGCGACATGCGCGAAGCGGGCGTCGAGTAGTGGCCGACAGCGTGCGCGAATCGGGCGTCCAGTAGGGGCCGGCGGGCCGGCGGCGGGTCCCCGCGTGGCGCGGCCTCGCCGGCCCCGGCCGTGGCTCAGGGTTCTGACCTGCGGGAATGAAGGCGGGTTCCTGGGGCAGCGGTCCAGGTATGAACAAGTCGATCATCGGGGCACTGGTCGGTGCGGCGCTGCTCGCAGCCGGCTGCGGCGCCGTACGGGAAGTCGGCCAGTTCGCCGTCGAGCCCACGCCGGGCCCCACCATGGGAAGCCCGTCTCCGTCGATGGAAAGCCCGCCCGAAACGGGGACCATGTCCCCCTCGCCGGGCGCCACGTCCATGAAGCCAGGAGCCGGAGAGCTCAAGGACGCCGCCAAGGTCGCGATGGCCGCGGTGCCCGGATCCAAGGTCGTCTCCGTCGAGAGCGAGGAGAACGGCATGGTCTGGGAGGTCAAGGTCGTCGGCTCCGACGGCACGGAACATCAGGTCGACGTGAAGTCCGGCAAGGTCGTCAAGGGGCCGACCGCCGAGCAGATGGACGAGCAGGAGAAGGCCAAGATGCACACCCGCATCACCGAGGCCAAGCTCGACTACGCCCAGGCCGCCGACAAGGTCGCCGCGGCCGTACCGGAGGGACGCGTCACCGAGCTGAAGCTCGACACCGAGAACGGCAAGACCGTCTGGAAGTCGGACGTGATGACCCCGGACGGGACCAAGCACGAGGTGATGGTCGACGCCGCCACCGGTGAGGTCACCAAGAAGAACGAAACCAGCTGACCCGCGGGGGGAGCAGGCCACCTCCGGCCATCGGCGGAGGTGGCCGTCCCGGGCCGCTAGGGGGCCGCACGGCTCTGGACGCGTGCCGAGGAGGTGGAGCCGGAAGGGGTGCTCTACGGGCTGTAGAGTAAGGTCTTGATCGTGTTTTCGGCCGCCCCGCGGCGGTTCGCCGAGCAGCAGAGAGACCTCTTCCCCCATGACCACTCCCTTCCAGTGGCTCGCCGCCCGGGTCGCCTTCGAACGAGCCGCCCTGCGACGGGCCGCGGGCGCGGCGCTGGCCACCAGCCTGATGATCATCGTGACCGGCGGAGTCGTCCGGCTGACCGGGTCCGGGCTGGGCTGTGACGGGTGGCCGCGCTGCTCGGAGGCCGGTTTCGCGGCCACGCCCGAGCTCGGCGTCCACGGCGCGATCGAGTTCACCAACCGGGTGTTGTCCGGGGTCGTGTGCGTCGCCGTCGGCTGGCTCATCGTCGTGGCCCGGCTGCAGCGCCGTCCGGTGCCCGAGCTGACCCGGTGGGGGTGGGTGCAGTTCTGGATCGTCGTGCTGAACGCGGTCGTCGGCGGCCTCACCGTGTGGGCGCGGCTGAGCCCGTACCTCGTCGCCGCGCACTTCCTGGCCGCCGTGCTGTTCCTGACCGCCACCACGGTCGTCTGGCACAAGGCCCGCCTGCTCGACCGGCCCGCGCGGCCGCTCTCCGTGCCGGTGGGCCGCCTTCCGGCGGCGCTGGTGGCGTCCGTGGCGGTGCTGGTCGCGGCCGGCACGATCGTCACCGGCACCGGGCCGCACGCGGGTGACTCCTCCGACGTGCCGCGCATGCCGTTCAACTGGACGGCGATGGTCTGGCTGCACGGGGTCGCCGCCGCGCTCAGCCTCGGCCTGGCCGTCGCCCTGTGGCTCAGGACCCGGCGCGAGCCGGGCTCGGCGGCCCATCAGCGCACCACGTTGTTCCTCGCCGTGCTGCTCGGCCAGGGGCTCGTCGGCCTGACGCAGATCGTGACGGACCTGCCCGAGGTCGTCGTCCTGGCCCACCTGCTGGGCTCGGCGATGGTGTGGGTGGGCGCGGTGCGCGTTCTCCTCGACACCCGGCTCCCGGCGGTGGCAGGGGAGGAACGGCCCCTGCCCGCCACCGCCCGTACGTAGCCGATCCGCGCGGACGGGCCCGGCGCTCCGGCGGCCGGGCCGCGCGCGTTCCGCCGGTCACGTCCGGCCGGACTCCTTGCGGAGCAGGTCGGCGAGCGCTTCGGGGTCCGCGGCGGCCACGCCCTTGGCGGCGAACCAGGTGGCCACGTTGCGGGCGTCCCGTTCCAGGTACGACGGGCCCGCGGGATGGGCGATCACGTCGACGATCTGCGGCAGGTCGATGATCACCAGCCGCCCCTGGTGCACCAGCAGGTTGTACGGCGACAGGTCCCCGTGCGCCAGCCCTTCGGCGGCCAGCGTCACCAGGGCCGCCACGAGCTGCTCCCACAGGTCGTCGAGGCCGTCGGAGACCTGGGCCAGGCGCGGGGCGGCGTACCCGTCGGGAGTGCCGACGAACTCCTCCAGGATCTCCGTCCCCACGATCTGCACCGGGTACGGCACCGGCACCCCCAGCTCCCACAGCCGGCAGAGCGCCGTGAACTCGGCCACCGCCCACTGCGCGGCGATCACCTGCTTGCCGAAGGCGGTGCGGTTGGCCATCGCCCGGTTCATCCGGCTCTCGCGGGCCCTGCGGCCCTCCAGGTAGCCGGAGTCCCGGTGGAACAGGCGATGCTCGGAGGAGCGGTAACGTTTGGCCGCCAGCAGGCAGACCCGGTCGGTGCCCGGCACGCCCCGCGAGATCAGGTGGACGTCGGCCTCCTTGCCGGTCTTGAGCAGGCCGAGCTCGGTGTCGACGGCGGCCAGCTCGGTGACCAGCCAGCCGGGGTGCGGCTTCGGCCCCTTCTCGGTGGGCGTGCTCTGGTCCCAGGTGGACCAGCGGTCGCCCTCGGGCGGGCCGTCATCGGTCTCGGGGGTGCTTTCGAGCCATTCGATGTCGTCGGCGTCGAGCGCGAACTTGCCACGGCGGCGGTGTTGCGAGTGCTTGGGCACGGTGAGATGTCTCCAGTTTCGAGGCCCCACCGGCTCGCCGGACGGATCAGGTCAGCGGACACCTGGCGGGAAGGTCTGAGGTCGCGGAAAACGGCACGCGGGCAACGGTCGTCACGGTCTCAGCCTCCCTTCGTCTCGCTGCGATCGACGCGGACGAGTATGCCGGGTCCGGCACGGCACTCGCAATCGAATAAACGGCGGCCCGATAACCGGGTGCGCCGCGACCAGCCAGGCTTGTACGGTTCGGCCATGCGGCGATGTGAGGTGTGCGGACATCAGGAACCCGCCGGCGCGCCGGACTGCGACCGCTGCGCCGGGCTGGTGGACGAACTGGTCGAGGAGGGCTGGCGTGCCTTCCTGCTGGCGGAGTTCGGCACCGTGGCCCCGCCGGACGAGCAGCTCATCGCCCGCATGGTGGTCGACGAGCCCGACAAGCACCCGTGGCGGGTCGTGGACGCCGCCTACGACCGCCTGACGTGCCCCGAGTGCGGCGGCCGGCTGAGCCGCGGCCCGGCCGGATGCGCCTCCTGCGACCTCGCGAACGGGTTCCGCTACTCGGCCGTCGAGATCGACCGCCCCGGCGTGCCGCCCGGCAACGAGCACGCGCTGCGGGTCAACGTGGCCGTGACGCGCCGCCCGTACGGGATCGCGGCCACGGAGGTGCTGGTGCGCCGGCTCTCGCTGCCGGTGCTGATCGAGGGGCGCCTGCCCACGACGGCCCAGGCCCAGGCCACCAAGGCCCTGGCCCGCAAGGGCGCCACGGAACAGGAACTGGCCGCCGTGATCTACGCGGACTGGAACAGCTGAGCGCGACACGCGCCCTGCCGAAGGCCCCGGCGGGGCCCGTCACTACTGGTCGGCGGCGGGGCGGGCGGCGGAGTCGCGGGCGAGGGCGACGATCCGTTCCAGGGCCGCCGCATGCCGCTGGAAGGCCGACCGCCCCTGCGGGGTGAGCTGCACGTACGTCCGCCGCGCCCGCTTGTCCTGGTCCTTGCGGACGACCACATACCCGGCGGCGGCCAGCGCGGAGACCTGCTTGGACAGCGCCGAGTCGCTGGTGCCGACCGAGTCCCTGAGGAAGCCGAAGTCCACCCATTCGGCCGGCGCCAGCAGCGCCACGATGGACAGACGCGCCGGGACGTGCAGGAACTCGTCGAAGAGCGGATCCATCAGGCGACCCCGCCGTCCTGCCGCACGATCGACCTCATGACCAGGCGGTTGACGGGCGTGGCCGCGACGTACGCCAGGGCCGCCACCACCGCGCCCGCGACCGCCTGCGACAGCAGCCCGTGCGGCGGCAGGTCGAACAGCGCGAAGGAGGCGATCCGGCCGATGCCGAAGGCCACCATGACGCAGGCCAGCAGCACGCCGTGGAACAGGGCCTCCCGGCCGGTGGCCTTCCGCCGGACCGAGGCCCGGTGCTCGCAGACGATCCCCACGCCCGCGTACACGACCACCCCGAGCGCCGCGCCGAGGTAGTACCACGGGCTCGGCAGGTCTATGGCCGCGAACATGACGAAGAGGCCGAGCGCGGAGACGAGCACGCGGGGGAGCGCGAAGCTCTGGCGGACGATCTGCTGCCGGGTCCTGGCCTGGAGGCGGTGGATGTCGTCGAGCGAAGTCTGGGCGTCGTGCTGGTTCATGGGCCTTCTCCGGGATCGGCTACTGCTTTCCTGTAAGGAAAGTAGCATCTGTTTTCCTCTTGGGAAAGTCGTCGGCGGCCGAACGGCCCGGTGCCGGAGGTGAGACATGTCTCTTTGATCTCCGGTGCCCGCGGAACTAGGGTCGCTGCATGGTCAAGGCCAGAGGTGACAAACCGTGATCGGCCGCGCAAAGCTCGCCCTCGGGCGGCCGCTCGGCCGTGAGGGCCAGGGAATGGTCTACGAGGAGCTCAGCGGCAGGATCAACGGCCGGCCGGGTGTCGCGTACAAGGAGATCGACTACGACGTCCGACCGGGCCTCGACGTCGCCGTCCTCACCGCGATGACGCAGCTGACCGGCCGTCTCTCCCCGTCGGACGTCGCCTGGTTGGAGGAGCGCGCGGCCTGGCCCGCCGAACTGGTGGAGGAGAACGGCGCCGTCGTCGGCTTCCTGATGCGGACCGTGCCTCAGCGGTTCTTCCGCGAGACGCCCGGCCCGTCCGGCGCCGTACGCCGGCTCGCGACCCTCGACCGCCTGTTCGGGCAGGAGGACGTCACTGACCGCGACCGCCTGCTGATCCTGGCCGATCTCGCCGACACGCTCGCCCGCCTGCACGCGGCGGGCGTCGTCGTCGGCGACCTGTCCCCTGAGAACGTGCTGTTCACGACAGAGCCGCCGCCGGGATGTTTCCTCATCGGCTGCGACGCGATGGGGCTGGGCGGAGCGCGGGCGCTGCCGCCCGTGAAGACGCCGCCCGACCGGCGGATCCCCGCCGGGGAGCAGCCGGGGACGCCGCAGGGTGACGCCTACCAGTTCGCGCTGCTGGCCATCCGCGTCTTCGCCCGTGGTCCGTCCACCACCGACGTGTCCGCGTTGGCCGCCGTCCATCCCGGCCTGGCGGAGTTCGCCACGACCGCGCTCGACCAGCCCCCGTTCAGCCGCCCCATGCCCGCGCAATGGGCCGAGCGATTACGCGAGGCCGCGCGGCCGGAGCCGGTCTCGCCGCCTGCCCGGCAGGCCGAGGCGGCTTCGGGTGCCGGACGGTCGAAAATGATCGGCATCGGGGCCGCGGTGGTGGCCGTCGTGCTGGTGGTGCTCGCGGTGGTCGCGAAGAACGTGGTCAAGAACAACGTACGCGAGGCCCTGACCGGCTCTTCGGAGGCCACGACCGAGCCCGCCGAGACGTCGTCGTCGTCGTTCCCCGCGCCCGCCGACTTCCCCACCCAGGCGCCACCCACCTCGGCCCCGACCGTGGCCCCGACTGTGGCCCCGACCTCGGCGGCGAGCGAGCCGGCGGCCGCCTTCGAGGTCGGCGACTGCCTGTCCGGCCTGCCGGACGCGCCGGTGGTCGACAGTTGCAAGCAGGGCGCGCCCTATCGGGTGGCCGCCATCACCACTCCCTCGGGGCTCTGCGACGGCACGACCAACCACCGCTATCTCATCCACGACGACGTGCTGTACTGCCTGGCCTACCAGTTCGGGCGGAACTACTGCTACAAGTGGTCGAAGAACGATGAGTTCGTGGACTTCGCCCGGAAATGCCGAGCGCCCAAGACGTTCACCGTGCGGCGCGTTCTGCGAGGGAACGCCGACAAGGACGCCACCGCCTGCGATGGCGTGACCAGGCATTCCTGGACGTGGCCCGTTCCGGCGCTGACCATCTGCGTCGACAAGTACTGAGCTGCCGGCCGGACACCGATGATTTCCGGGCGGCTCCGGTGTCGTACGTGTCACCGGACGGCCCGCGACCACGGAGATGCGATCATGCGGAAGCTCATAGCGACGGTCTTCAACTACTCCCTCGACGGCCTGCTCGCCGACGAGGGCACCGACTTC
Source organism: Nonomuraea sp. NPDC001684 (assembly GCF_053596515.1). Lineage (NCBI taxonomy): Bacteria > Bacillati > Actinomycetota > Actinomycetes > Streptosporangiales > Streptosporangiaceae > Nonomuraea > Nonomuraea sp. NPDC001684. Next base: position 11,269 of record NZ_JBSFGJ010000093.1, on the reverse strand, counting down.
TGGAAGTTCTGCTTCGACCTGCCCGAGAACAACCGGCCCGACTCCCCGGCCTACCTCGACTTCCTGCGGAGCGCGCACGCGCACGTCATGGGCCGCAACGCCTACGAGGGCATCGCCAAGGGCATGACGACCGCCACCGACCACCCGTTCGCCGACATTCTGACCGCCGGGCACAAGGTCGTCTTCTCCCGGACCATGAAGACGGCCGACTGGGCCAACACCACCGTCGCCGACGGCGACCCGGCGGAGGAGATCGACAAACTCCGGCTGGACGGCGACGGCCACATCCTGGTCTGGGGCGGTGTCGGCCTCTGGCGGTCGCTCATGCGGCTCGACCTGATCGACGAGTTCCGGCTGAGCGTGTTCCCCTACGTCGCGGGCGAGGGCACCCGGCTGTTCGACGGCTTCCCCAAGTCCTACCGGCTCGACCTGGTCTCCAGCTTCGCCTCCGACGGAGGGATCATGGAACTGCAGTACCGCCGTCACCGCTGACCCCGGCCGCTGCCGGTCCGCGCCGCCGAGGGGCCTGAGGACCGTCTGGGCCCCTCATGGCCACGCCCGGAGCTAGGCGGGCGGCCATTCCAGACCGAGGTCGATGTCCACGTCGAAACCGACGTCGAGGCGCAGCCGCCCGCGATGGACGCCGGCGGACACGTAGGCCCCGGCGTCGCGGTCGAGGTGGAAGGCGTGCACCACCGGCTGGTCGTCTTCGCACTCCACCCGCCAGTAGTGCTCGATGCCCGCCCCGGCGTACCTGATCGGCCTGGTACGGCGATCCCGCTCCCGGGACGCCGCCGGGACCACCTCGCAGACGAGATGCACCTGATCAGGACGGAACGACGTGGTGGCCGGGCCGATCGCCGACCTGGGGGCCACCAGGACGTCCGGCGCGAGCAGCAGACGCGGCCCGAGGGCCACGGTCATCGAGCGGATCACCGCGAGGTGCGCGGGCGGCCTGAGCGACCGCTCGAACAGCCGGGTCGCGAACATGCGGAAGGCGCTCTGCGGCGGCCGCGTCGCGAGCACGCCGTCGATCAGCTCGGCGTGCCGGGGAGCGTCCGGCGGGAGCGCGTCGAGCGGCCCGGCCGCGGTGAAGGGGCGCGACCAGGCGGGCAGGGCTGGGGACATCGGGCGGGCACCTTCCGGACGAGCGCTCGGCGCGCTCATGGTGCCACGTCAGGCGGACCTCAGGAGTGGTCTTTGCGCTGCTCCATCGAGCGGCGGTAGAGCTCGTCGATCTGGTCCAGCGGGTCCGGGGGACGGCGGCGGGCCTCGATCTCCAGCTCCGTGCGCGAGTACAGCTCGTCGATGCCGGAGGACGCGTGGTGCATCTGGTCGCCCAGGAGGTCGGCGCGGATGCGGGCGCACATGGCGGTCAGCTTGGCCTGGTGCTCGCGCAGCCGGTCGAGGGCGGCGTGGTCGACGTACGGCGAGACGCGGCGCTGCTGGGCGTACGTGGCGAGCTGGCCGTCGTGCACGTCGGCCTGGGCCGACAGGTCGGCCAGCAGCCGGGGCAGGTCGCCGAGGCCCCAGCCGCGCTGCTGGGCCTGTTCGACGGCCTGGCGGGTGAGGGTCACCTCGCGGCGCAGGTCGAGGCGGAGGCGTTCGACCTCGGCCGCGTCGCCGGTGCCCATGGCGTTGACGTGCGTGGTCAGCCGGGTGGTGGCCTGCCGGGCCTTCTTGGCCGCCTTCTTGCCCACCTTGACCAGCAGATAGACGCCCACGCCGGTCAGCAGCAGGAGAAACGCCAGGATGGCCAGCACGATGACAAGGAACTCGCTGATCTCCGCCACCTCCCGTTGGGTTGTTGCCTAGAAGGATAGTTCGACCCCCAAGGGGTTCAACGCGCGACGGGGATCCCGGGTTCCGGCGACCGTGCCGAGCAAGCTCTTGATCGGGGACGTGGGCGCGTGTTTCAGTGCACATGTTCGGTCGTCTCGGATGAGGGGTGCGCGTGCTCGACGGCAAGGTAGTGATCATCACGGGCGCCGCCCGGGGCATGGGCGCGGCCACGGCGCGCCGGTGCGCGGCGGCCGGGGCGCGGGTCGTGCTCACCGACGTGCTCACCGAGGAGGGGACGGCCACCGCCAAGGACGTCGGAGGCACGTTCGTCCCGCACGACGTGACGGACCCGGAGCAGTGGGCGGCCGTGGTGGCCGCGACCGTCGAGGCGCACGGGCGGCTCGACGGGCTGGTGAACAACGCCGGGATCGTCACCGTGCGGACCATCGAGCAGCAGACCCTGGCGGAGTTCGAGCGGGTGCTCCAGGTGAACCTGGTCGGCGTGTTCCTCGGGCTGAAGGCCGTGGCCGGGGCCATGCGGGCGTCCGGCGGCGGGGCCGTGGTGAACCTCTCGTCGGTCGCGGGGCTGACCGCGCTGCCCGGCACGGGCGGGTACGGCGCGTCGAAGTGGGGCGTACGCGGGCTGACCAAGATCGCGGCGCTGGAGTTCGGGCGGGACCGCATCAGGGTGAACTCGGTGCATCCCGGGATGATCGTCACCCCGATGACGACCTCGCTGGGGGCGGTCTCGGGCGAGGGCACGTTCCCGCTGGCCGCCGCCGGGCGATGGGGTGAGCCCGAGGAGGTCGCCGAGGCCATCGCCTTCCTGCTGTCCGACGCGGCCTCGTACGTCACGGGCGCGGAGCTGGCGATCGACGGCGGCTGGACGGCGGGGGAGACGGCCCTGCTCGGCTCCGTCCCGCGCGAGGCCGCTCCCGTCGCGGAGGAGGGGGCCGGAGATGGCCGTTGACGAGCCGACCCGCGCGGTCATCGACCTGATGAGCGAGTTCTTCCCCAAGGGGGAGGGCCCCTGGGACCCGGTGGCGGCGCGCCGCGTGCTGGCCTCGGTCCCGAGCCCGGAGCCGATGCCCGTGGGCCGGGTGGAGGACCGCGACGCGGCGGGCGTCCCCGTACGGGTCTACTGGCCACCGGAGGGCGCCGAGGGGCGGCCGCTCGTCGTGTACTTCCACGGCGGCGGCTTCACCCTGGGGTCGCTGGACAGCCACGACGGCGTCTGCCGGCAGATCTGCGCCGGGTCCGGGGCGGTGGTGGTCGCCGCCGACTACCGGCTCGCGCCCGAGCACCCCTATCCGGCCGCCGTCGAGGACGCCTTCGCCGTCACCCGGTGGGCCCACGAGCACGCGGCCGGGCTCGGCGCCGACCCGGGGGCGCTGGTGGTGGCGGGCGACAGCGCGGGCGGCAACCTCGCCACCGTCACCTGCCTGCGGGCGCGCGAGGAGGGCGGGCCGCCGATCGTGCTGCAGGTGCTGGTCTATCCCGCGACGGACGGCGTCCGTCACTGGCCCTCGTACGACCAGAACGGCGAGGGATATTTCCTGACGACGGCGCACATGCGGTGGTTCTGGGACTGCTACCAGCCCGACCGGGAGCGGCGCGGGGAGCCGTACAGCTCGCCCCTGGGCGCGGACGTGAGCGGCCTGCCGCCAGCCCTGGTGATCACGGCCGGGCACGACCCGCTGCGCGACGAGGGCGAGGCGTACGCCCGCCACCTGCGCCACTCCGGGGTCGAGGCGGAGTGCGTCCGGTACGAGGGCCTGTTCCACGGCTTCTTCGGCACGGGCGCGATCCTGCCCGCCGCCGCCGACGCCACGGACCGGGTGTGCGCCGCCATCCGCGCCGTCAAATAAGGGGATTTTTCATGCCGTACGCCGAAATTTCGGCAACCATCAGCCTCTTCTACACCGACGACGGCGCCGGCGACCCGCCGCTGCTGCTCGTGCACGGCTGGGGCGCCGACTCCCACCAGTGGTCCTGGCACATCGACGCCCTGGCCGCCCGCCACCGCGTCATCGCCGTGGACCTGCGCGGCCACGGCTACTCCTCGGTCCCGGAGACCGGCAACACCCCCCAGGCGATGGCCGAGGACCTGAACACGCTGCTCGACCGCCTGGACGTGCCCGAGGTGGTCGCGGTCGGCCACTCCATGGGCGGCCAGGTCGTCTCGATCCTCGCGGTCGAGCATCCGGGCCGCGTACGGGCGCTGGTCACCCTCGACCCCGGCTACGGCATGGGCCAGGACCTTGCCGCGGGCTTCCCCGGCATGATCGCGGGCCTGCGCGGCGCGCACCCGCACGCCGCCGCCGAGGAGATCGACCGGTGGTGCACCACCTCCGCGACCCCCGCCGTCATCCGGCGCTGGCACAAACGCCGCCTGTACGGCATGCCCCCGCACGTGCTGGCCGAGGCGTTCGAGGCCATGTTCACCGGCCCAGGGGCCATCGGCGTGCGGCCGGTCAGCGACGAGTACCTGGCCCGCCGGCGCTGCCCGGTGTTGTCGATCTGGGCCGACCCCGGACGCGCGGCCTGGGAGTCCGGGCTGCTCAAGCATCCGGGCTCGAAGGTCGTGTGCTGGGAGGGCTCGGGCCACCGGCTGCACGAGGAGCGCCCGGCGGAGTTCGTCCGCGTGCTGGAGGGCTGGCTCAGGGCGCGTTGACCGGCATTGACCGGTATCGACCGGCGTTGACCGGCATGGTGAAGGGCCCGGCAGCGCGGACGCTGCTGCCGGGCCCTCCGTGTGAGCGCGCCACGGGGGTTGGGGGCCATGGCGCTCACACGTCTATGCGGGCGGCTCCACCCGGACGATCTCGCCCTTGCCGGGGGTGAAGCCCTTGTTCGACACGTAGACCGAACCGTCGCCGGCGACCGCCATGCCCAGCGGCACGGTCAGCGTGCCCGGCTTGAGCAGCTCGGTGCGCGTGCCGTCGGCCTCGATGCGGTAGAGCGACGTACGGGGCTGGTGGTCGGCGGGCACCGGGCCGACCGAGCCGAGCACGAGCAGGCGGCCCGAGGCGTCGAAGGCGACGTCGACCGCGGTGGTGAAGCCCTTGACGGCGGTCTCGGCCTTCTTCCCGGCCAGCCTGAACACCCTGGCCACGCCGTCGGGCTGCGGGAACCCGGCGTGCTCCGCCACGTAGTAGGAGCCGTCGGGGGCGGCCGCGATGCCCATCGGCACCGACTGCATCGGCACCTTGCTGCCCTTGGGCAGCTTGAGCATGGCCGGCGCCGCGACCTTGCGCGCGTGGAACACCGCCCGCAGCGTCACCTTGCCCGACGCGCTGACCTGGAGCACGTCGTTGCCGCCCACGTCCGTGACCAGCGCGCCGCCCTGCGGGGTCGGCACGACCGCGAACGGGTACGAGTCGATCGCGCTGCCCTTGTCCTTCTTGTCGGGATTGTGGTTGACCTCGAACGCCAGCAGGTCGCCCATGACGGACGACTTCCCGTCCTTGATCTTCAGCAGCGTGCCGAGGGTGCGGCCCTTGGGGCCGAGGTCGGCCCGCAGCTTGCCGTTGCCGCCCAGGCCGACGGGCACCAGCATGGAGCCGTCCGCGGCGAAGGCGACGTCGTGCGGGCCGGTGCCGAGCCCGTCGGAGCCGGCCGAGGGCAGGTCCTTGACCACGGTGGTCAGCGTGCCGTCGGCCAGCTTGGAGATCTTCCCGGTGAGACCGAGGCACACCTTGCTCGCCTCGCCGCCCGGCTCGGCGGGCACGGTCGCGCACTTGATCTTCCCGCCGGAACCGGACTCGGCGACGTACAGGGCGCCGTCGGGGCCGAAGGTCAGGCCGCGCGGGCCGTCGAGCTTGGCGGCGACGACCGTGACGCTCGCCGACGCCGACGCCGACGCCGACGCCGGGGCGGGCGCGACCGACGCGGCCAGGCCGAGAGCAGCGACTCCCCCCGTGATGATGACTCGCTTCATGAGGGAACACCGTAGAAGCGCCGGACGGGGCGGCGAATCAGCCCGCAGGGTGAGGCGTACTCAGCCTGCGGGTGGATTCCTCCTGATCCTGCGCCGGGCGCGCAGCCGGCGTACCCGCCGGAAGGTCCACCACGCGAGCACGACGAACAGCAGCAGCGCGACGATCACCAGCACCGGCAGGAACACCGCGATCAGGCTCATGCCGAGCGAGCCGGCGTCCTCGGCGGTGCTCACCACGGGCGCGCCCACCCCCGCCGTGCCCGCGTTGATCACCGGACGGGCCGTCGCCTTCAGCGTGTGGACGGCCAGCGCCATCACGATGCCCAGCAGCCAGCCGGCCCACGGGTTCTCGGTCATCCAGGTCGAGTGGTCGAGCTCGGCGGCGGCGTTGGTGGCGGAGAAGACCACGCCGCCCGCGGCCGGGCGCACCACGGTCTGGATGGCGTCGTTGACGGTGTCGACGGCCGGCACCTTGTCGAGCACCATCTCGGCGAGCAGCAGCACCGCGATGATCGCCAGCACGCCCCAGTTCGACAGCCAGGCGTAGCCGTCGGGCAGCTTCACCTTGTCGGTGAGGTTGGCCAGCACGCCCACGACCAGGAGCGGGATGTAGGCGTTAAGGCCGGCGGCGGTGGAGAGGCCGAGACCGGTCAGCGCGGCGAACATCCCCCTAGTCTGCCCCCGCCGCGGCCTCCATCACGCGGGCCAGGCCCGGCCGGGTGAACTCGGCCGCCGCACGCTCGTACTTCTCCATGCCCCAGGACCAGAAGTCGAAGTCGATCGTGTCGTTGGCGCCGTCCTGGATCGAGGCCCACAGGGTCCAGCCGTACTTGGACATCAGGCCGAGCAGCCGGGCGCGGGCGATCCTGTGGCGCAGGCGGCGGCCGTAGTAGGCGGTGACGAGCTCCTCCAGGTGGCCGGGCGGCAGGTCCGCCTCGCTCCAGAGGTTGCCGAGCTCGAAGCAGGGGTCGTTGTTGCCGGCGTACTCGTAGTCGATGAGATGGAGGCGTTCGCCGCTCTCGACGATGTTGCCGGGAAGGAGATCGTTGTGGCAGGGGACGGTGGGCTCGGCGCGTACCGCCAGACATTTCCTGATTTCTGCGGTGACGGGCATGAAATCCAGATATTTCGCAGGAAGTCGGAAACCTCGCTCCTGGACGATCCGCAGATACCCCCGCTGCACCTCGAACATGTCGAAATCGCGGACGAAGCGCGGCCCCGCGTGCAACCGCCGGCACACCTCCGCCACCCGCGCCAGGTTCGCCGGCTCCCACAGGTCGGCCTCGGTGAACGTCCGGCCCGGCAGGAACCCGATCACCAGCACGCCCGCCTCCGGCAGGTAGCCGTGCACGGGCGCCCCGACCCCGGCCCGCGCGGCGGCGAGCGAGTCGGCGTGCTCGGCGTCCTTGTCGATGCCCAGCAGGGAGCCGTCGCTGGCGGCCACCCGCACGACGTAGACCCCGTCCGGGGTGGTGACCTTGTAGTTGCGGTTGGTCATCCCGCCGGGCAGCTCCTCGACGGAGCGCGGCAGGCCGGACAGCAGCGGGATGCGGTCGAGGACCCGGGCGATCGCCATGATCGATGCTAGCTCCGCCGTCCTAAACGGTCTAGACCTTTTAGGGTACGCGGGTTAGCCTCGCGACCATGAGCGACTCGGCCCGCATCGTGATCATCGGCGGCGGGGTGGGCGGCGCGTCCGTCGCCTACCACCTCACCCGGCGCGGCGAACGCGACGTCGTCCTGCTGGAGCGGGACGAGCTCACCAGCGGCTCCACCTTCCACTCGGCGGGCCTGGTCGGCCAGCTCCGCTCCGACCCCACCCTGACCCGGATGAACCAGTACTCCGTCGAGCTCTACCGCACCCTGGACGCCGGCTGGACCGAGTGCGGCGGGCTCAAGCTGGCCTCCACCCCCGAGCGGATGGCCGAGATCCGCCGCCAGATCGGCTGGGCCAGGACGTTCGGGCTGCCGCTGGAGGAGATCTCGGTAGCCGCGGCGGTTGACCTGTTCCCGCTGATGGACCCGTCGGGGGTGGTGGGAGCGGCGTACCTGCCGACCGACGGCCAGATCGACCCCTCGATGCTGTGTTACGCCCTCGCCGCCCGCGCCCGCGAGGGCGGCGCCCGCCTGCGCGCCCGTACGCGGGTGCTGGGCATCGACGTCGAGCGCGGGCGCGTCACCGGCGTCCGCACCGACCAGGGCGACATCGCCTGCGAGATCGTGGTCAACTGCGGCGGCATGTTCGCCGCCGAGATCGGCCGGATGGCCGGGGTGCGCGTCCCGATCGTGCCGATGTCCCACCAGTACGTCGTCACCGACGCCTGCCACGACCACCCCGTCCTGCCCACGCTGCGCGACCCCGACCTGCTCGTCTACTACCGGCAGGAGGTGCGCGGCCTGGTGATGGGCGGCTACGAGCGCACCTGCGCCCCCTGGACGGCCTCCGCGACCTCCTACGACGCCGTGCCGGCCGACTTCAACGGCAGGCTGCTGCCCGAGGACTGGCCGCGCCTGGAGGAGATCTCCGTCAACTCCCGGATCCGGGTGCCCGCGATGGCCGACGTCGGCATCCGCAAGCTGATCAACGGGCCGGAGGCGTTCACCCCGGACAACGAGTTCTGCCTGGGGGAGACCGAGGTGGGCGGGTTCTTCGTGGCGGCCGGCTTCTGCGCCCACGGCATCGCCGGCGCGGGCGGCATCGGCAGGGTCATGGCCGACTGGATCGTCGACGGCGAGCCCGGCATGGACGTCCACCACATGGACGTGCGCCGCTTCGGCCGCCAGTACCGGTCGCCGTCGTACACGGTCAAACGCTCGGTCGAGAACTACGAGACGTACTACGACATCCGCTACCCGGGCCACGAGCGCGCGGCCGGACGCCCGCTGCGGGTCTCGCCCGCCTACTCCTGGCACGCCGCCCACGGGGCGGTCTTCGGCGAGAAGGCGGGCTGGGAGCGGGTCAACCACTACTCCGCCGCCCCCGACGGCACGGACGAGCGCCCCCGCGGCTGGGCCGGACGCCTGTGGTCGCCCGCTGTCGGGGCCGAGCACCGCGCCACCCGGACCACGGCCGGGCTGTTCGACGAGAGCTCCTTCGCCAAGATCGAGGTCACCGGTCCGGACGCCGCCGCCCTGCTGGAATGGGTGTGCGACAACCACGTGGCCCGTCAGGTGGGCGCCGTCACCTACACGCAGGCGCTGAACCGGCGCGGCGGCATCGAGTGCGACTTCACCGTCACCCGGCGCGGCGAGCAGGAGTTCCTCATCGTCACCGGCACCGCGTCCGGCTCCCGCGACCTCGCCTGGCTGCGCCGGCAGGCCGCGCTCACCGGCTCGACGGCCAGGATCGCCGACGTCACCGGCCAGTACGCCTGTTTCGCCCTGTGGGGCCCGAGGGCCCGGGACATCCTGGCCGGGCTGACCCCGGACCCGCCGGACCTGCCGTTCATGTCGGCCCGGGAGCTCACCGTGGGCGACGTGCCCGCGCTGGCGCTGCGGGTGACGTTCGTGGGGGAGCACGGCTGGGAGCTGTACTGCTCCAGCGAGTACGGGCTCGCGCTGTGGCAGACGCTGTGGCGGGCGGGCGAGCCGTACGGGCTGGTCGCGGGCGGCTACCGGGCCATCGACAGCCTGCGGCTGGAGAAGGGGTACCGGGTGTGGGGCGCCGACATCGGGCCCGAGACGACGCCGTACGAGGCCGGGCTCGGGTTCTGCGTCAAGCCCGGCAAGGACTTCCTCGGCCGCGACGCCCTCGACCCCGACCCGGCCCGCCGCCTGCGCTGCCTCACCCTGGCCGACCCGCGGGCGGTCGCCCTGGGCAACGAGCCCGTCCGGGTGGACGGCCAGGTCGTGGCCCGGGTCACCTCCGGCGGCTACGGGTACACGGTCGAGCGGTCGATCGCCTACGCGTACCTGCCGGTCGGGCCGGGGGCCGAGGTGGAGGTCGAGGTCGAGGGGGAGTGGGTGCCGGGCGTCGTGGTCAGGGAGCCGCTGCACGACCCGGCGGGGTCGCGGGCGCGGTGACGCCGCTGCGCACCGACAGGCGCACCCGGTCGGGGCGGAACAGGTCGCGGGCGTACTCGACGGGGGCGCCGTCGGCGGCGTAGGCCGTGCGCTCGATCAGCATGAGCGGCGCGCCCGCCGCGATGCCCAGCTCGGCCGCCTCCTCCGGACCGGCGATCACCGGGTCCAGATGCTCGACCGCGGTCCGCGGCTCCAGCCCGTAGCGGCCGCCCAGCAGGGCGTAGAGGGAGCCGCCGAGGTCCTCGTCCAGGAAGCCGGGCAGCGCGGGGAAGAAGGACCGTTCGAGCGCCACCGGCGAGCGGCCCGCCGACCGCACCCGGGCCACCTCGTGCACCGGCTCGCCCGGCCCGACGCCGAGCGCGGCGGCCACGGCCGCCGGGGCGGGCACGGTGGCGGCCGTCAGGATCCGCGCCTCGGCCCGCAGGTGGGCGCGGCGCATCTGCTCGGTGAACCCGGCCAGGCCCGTCAGGTCGCACTCGATGCGCGGCTCGGCCACGAACGCGCCGCCCGACCTGCCGGGGAGCCTGATCAGCACGCCGTCGCGTTCGAGGGTGGCCAGGGCCTGGCGCAGGGTCATCCGGCTCACGCCGAGGCGGGCGGCCAGCTCCCGCTCGCCGGGCAGCCGGTCGCCCGGGGCCATCTCGCCGGAGGAGATCGCCGCCAGCAGCCACTGCTCGATCTGCGTGTGCGCGGGAACCCCGGTGCCACGCTCCAGCTCAGGCGGTGTCCCGACCACACGCGCATGCTATCGGGCCATACAGGAGGAACCACTCAGGACGACGAGAGACGGGTCACGGCGTCGGTGAACTCGCTGATCATGTCGTACACCACGTCACGGGCCGGTCGCACGCGATCGAGCTGGCCCACCACCTGGCCCACGTAGTACGTGACGAGCTCCACGGCCCCGGGGTCGCCGCGGTCGGCCGCCGCGCCGATGCGGGCCATCGCCCCCTCGGCCAGCAGCAGTTGCAGGGGCATGCCCAGCGGCCCCGGGCTCTCCTGCCCGGAGTCCCACTCCTCGGTCCAGGCCGACCTGAGCTGCCGCGCCGGCTTGCCCGTGCGCGACCGGGACCGGACGGTGTCCAGCGACGAGGCGGCCAGCAGCTTGCGCCGCAGCGCGGGCGACGTCTCCGCCTCCTCGGTGGTCAGCCACACCGAGCCGCACCAGACGCCCTCGGCCCCGAGCGCCATGGCCGCGGCCATCTGGCGTCCCGAGGCGATGCCGCCCGCGGCCAGCACCGGGACCGGCGCGACCGCGTCCACGACCTGCGGCACGAGCACCATCGTGGAGATCTCGCCGGTGTGGCCGCCCGCCTCGGTGCCCTGGGCCACGACGATGTCCGCCCCGGCCGCCACCTGCCTGCGGGCGTGCTCCACGGTCCCGACCAGCGCGGCCACCGGCACGCCCGCCTGCCTGGCGCCCGCCACCATCTCCGGCGGCGGCGGTCCGAGCGCGCTGGCGATGAGCCCGATCGGGTGCTTGAGCGCCACGTCGACCAGCGCGGTCGCCCCCGGCGCCGTCAC
>NZ_JBSFGJ010000092.1:0-27060 GCF_053596515.1 Nonomuraea sp. NPDC001684 | reverse complement strand
GGTGAGCAACGACACCACCGTCACGCACGAGGTGTTCGAGAAGGGGCAGGGCGGCATCTACCTGGTCGGGCCGCCCGTACGCGCTGGGATTCGGCGCGCTCAGCCTGAGCTGGACCCGGTATCCGCGGGGACTGCAGCGGCTCCTGCCGGTCGCGGGTCCGGTCGCCTTCGCGGCCGGGGCGGGCCTGCTGGCGCTGCTGTGCCGGGACGAGTGGCGGCCGGTCGTGGCCGTCCCGCTGCTGCTGCTGGCCGGGGCCGGGCACGCCGCCGGGTACAGCCCGCTGATCGCGCGCGTCACCACGCTGGTCGAGCCGCGGCTGGCGTCGGCGATCTCGGCGCTGAACGCCACCGGGCCGGTGCTGGCCGGGGTGACCGCCGTCGCCGGGCTCGGCAGCGTCTACTTCGCCGCGCCGTCCTCGGCCGACGGGCTGCTGCGGGTCGTGGCCGCGGTCGCCGTCCTGCTCGTGGGCGCGGCCCTGTGCGCCGTCCGGGCGACGCTGGGGAGCGGCGGCCCGGCGGTCACAGCAGGGTCCCGCCGGACACGTCGAACCTGACCAGCGCCTCGTCGATCCTGGTCAGGGTGTCCGGGTGCAGGGTGAGGTCGGCGGCGGCCAGGTTCTCCTCGATGTGGGCGGGGGTGCGGCTGCCCGGGATCGCCACGACGTGCTCGTCCTGGTGCAGCAGCCACGACAGGGCCAGCTGGGCGGGGGTGATGCCGAGGTTGGCGGCCAGGGTGCGGATGGGGGCGTACCTGTCGTTGTTGCCGGCCAGGTTCTCCGCCGAGAACCGGGGCGCGTTGTGACGGAAGTCGCCTTCCTCCAGCCGCTGGACCGTGCCGGCCAGGAAGCCGTTGCCCAGCGGGCTCCAGGCCACCAGGCCGACGCCGAGCTCGCGGGCCGCGGCCAGCAGGTCCGGCTCCACCGGCCGCCACATCGACCACTCGTTCTGCACGGCCGTCACCGGATGGACCGCGTGCGCGGCCCTGAGCTGGGCCGCCGTCACGTTGGACAGGCCGATGTGCCTGATCAGGCCGTCGCGCACCAGGTCCGCCATCGCGCCGACCGTCTCCTCCACCGGGACGCCGGGGTCCGGGTAGTGCAGGTAGTACAGGTCGATCACGTCGGTGTCCAGGTTGCGCAGGCTGCGTTCGGCGTAGCGGCGGACCAGGCGCGGGTCGGCGTTCACGCGCAGCTCGTTGAAGGCGTACCCGACCGGGTACGGGCGGCTGGGCTCGCCTTCGGGGATCGCCAGGCCGAACTTGGTGGCCACCACGACCTCGTCGCGGGGGCGTCCCTTGAGCGCGCGGCCGACCAGGCGCTCGTTGTGGCCGTCCACGCCGTAGGCGTCGCTGGTGTCGATGTGGCCGGCGCCGCCGTCCAGGGCCGCCCGCAACGCCTTCTCGGCGCGGGTGTCGTCGATGTCGCCGTACACACCGGGCGAGAGCACCATCGCGCCGAAACCGAGCGCGGGGACCTGCAGTGTTCCGAGTTCGCGTGTCTTCATGACGATGATCGTGCCGCCGGGGGACGCCCGGCGTCCAAGACCCTTTGCTATAACCATCGGTTATGGACGTGCACCTGCGGGACCTCCGCTACTTCGTCGCGGTGGCCGAGGAGCTGAACGTGACGCGCGCCGCCGAGCGCCTCTTCGTCTCGCAGCCGGCCCTGTCCAAGCAGCTCAGGGTGCTGGAGCGGCAGCTCGGGTTCGCGCTGCTGGAACGCGTGCACGGCGGCGTGACCCTGACCCGGCAGGGCGCGGCGCTGCTGCCGGTGGCCCGCGACCTGCTCGGACGCTGGGCCGCCGGCGTGGAGACGGCCCGCGCCGCCGCCCCCGCCGGGACGCTGGTCATCGGCATGCAGACGGCCGTCGGCCGCGGGTTGCAGCAGGAGGCGCTGCGGCTGTTCCGGCAGGCCCGGCCCGGATGGGAGGTGTCGCTCCGGCTCGTGGGCTGGGACGACCCGAGCGGCGGCCTGGCCGACGGCTCCTCCGACGTGGCGTTCATCTGGCTGCCGGTGCCGCCGGGGCTGGAGACGTACGTGCTGGTCACCGAGGAGCGGGGGGTGGCGATGCCGGCCGGTCACCGGCTGGCCGGCCTGGCCGAGGTCCCGTTCGCCGAGCTGCGGGACGAGCCGTTCATCGCGCTGCCCGCCGCGGCCGGCCCGCTGCGCGACTTCTGGCTCGCCCGCGACGCCCGGGACGACGACCCGGTCGTCGGCGTCACGGCGAACACGCCCGAGGAGGTGTTCGAGGCCGTGATCAGCGGGCTGGGCGTCGTCCTGGTGGCCGAGGGGAACGCGGCGCTCTACAAGCGTCCGGGCATGGTCTACCGCCCGGTGACGGGTCTGCAGCCGGGCCGGCTCGCCATCGCCTGGCGCCGCGGGGACGCCCGTCCCCACGTCACCGCCTTCGTCGAGGCCCTGAAACGGGCCGCCGCCACGGTCTGACGCGGCCGGGCCGGTCAGGCGAGCGAGCGCCGGTAGCGAACCTCGGTGAGGACGAAGCCCCGGCTGCCGTCGTCCTTGGTCACCCCGTCGTCGTGCCATCCGGCGGCCTCGTAGAACCGGCGGGCGCGGACGTTGGCGTCCAGGACCCACAGGACGGCCTCCCGGTAGCCGGCCTCGGTCAGGGTGGCGAGGGCCGCGTCCATCAGCGCCCGGCCGATGCCCCGTCCCCAGCTCTCCGGCGTCAGGTAGATGGCGGCGACCTCGGCGACCGTCGCGCCGTCCGCGTCGTCGTCCCGGGCGGGCAGCACGCCGGCGAAGCCGACCACCCGCCCGTCTGCCTCGGCGACCAGCGTTCCCTGCCGGGGCCAGGCCGTGCCGGCCAGCCAACGCTCCCAGCCTGGTCGCCGGGCCGCGGGGTCCAGGCCGTCGAGGTGGTCCTGCGGGAGCAGCCCGCGGTAGGCGGCCTGCCACGACCGTACGTGGACCTCGGCGAGCGCCTGGGCGTCGGCCGGGGTCGCCTGCCGGATGCGCATGTGTCCGTGCTATCACCCCGGAAGCCGCAAATCCGGGAAAGACTCGCTTTTCCGGCGATCACCCCGAATTCATCGGCACGTTTCGGGAAGTCGCCACTAAGGTCTGACCCGACGCACCGGTAACACAGGAAAGGCACCCCCTATGAGCGACCACGCCATCACCTTCGACCTCATCGACGTCGACAAGGACGGCCGCATCTCCGCCGTCGAACTCGTCCGCCTGATGGAGATCCTCGGCCAGCCCATCACGCTGGACGCGGCCCAGGAAGGCGTGCGGAAACTGGACAAGGACGGCGACGGCCTGATTGACGTGGACGAGTTCGGCGCATTCCTGCAGAAATGACAGAAACAAGCTCTTGCTAGGCAAACTCTTCTCGCCTGAGCCACAATGGCGACAGGAGGGACGATGGCCATCAAGAGTGACATCAGCGAAACCCGGCTCCCCGCGGACATCGTGAGAACGCTCAAGGCGGGCATCGGAAAGGTCTCGGCCGAGGTGGTCGAGGAGATCCAGACCCGGATCCCCGAGTACGCCCGACCGGCCGACGAGATCTCCATCAAAGTCGTGAAGATGGCGGTCGAGGAGGCCATCGACGGCTTCCTCGACCGCATCGAGAACCCGGGCGCCCCCTTCGATCCCGAGCCGTTCCGCATGATCGGCAAGGGCGAGGCGGCCGAGGGCCGCAACCTGGAGCCGCTGCAGACGGCCATGCGGCTCGGCGCCCGCGTCTGCTGGCGGCGGCTGACGGAGATCGCCGACCCGCTCGGCCTGACCCCGCAGACCGTGTACGACCTGGGCGAGGCCATCTTCGTCTGCCTCGACCGGCTCGCCGACGCCGCCGCCCAGGGCTTCGACGAGGCCAGGGCGCACGCCGCCGGCGAGCTCGAACGCCGCCGCAACCGCCTGCTCGACCTACTGCTCAGCCGGCCGCCCGCCGCCCCCGAGGCCGTCGCCGACCTGGCCAGGGCCGCCGGATGGCGGCTGCCGCGGACCGTGGCGGCCGTGGCGCTCGACGACCGGCACGGCACGTACCGGGCGCCCGCGCTGCCGCCGGACGTGCTCGGCGGGCTGGAGCGGCCCGCGCCGTGCCTGCTGGTGCCCGACCCGGACGGGCCGGGACAGGCGCAGCTGCTCGACCACGCGCTACGCGGTCACCGTGCCGCGATCGGCCCGGCGGTGCCGCCGGCCGCGGCGGCGACGTCCCTGAGGTGGG
The DNA here is from genome assembly GCF_053596515.1 of Nonomuraea sp. NPDC001684. Classification (NCBI taxonomy): domain Bacteria; kingdom Bacillati; phylum Actinomycetota; class Actinomycetes; order Streptosporangiales; family Streptosporangiaceae; genus Nonomuraea; species Nonomuraea sp. NPDC001684. Next base: position 22,869 of record NZ_JBSFGJ010000092.1, on the reverse strand, counting down.
CGCGCGAGGCGCTGGAGCTGTCCCGGCGCGGCGTGCTGCCGCGCGGGCTCCTGCGCTGCGCCGACCACATGGCCACGCTCGTGGTGTTCAAGGACGAGGAGCTGGTCGGCGCCATGGCGCAGGCCCGCCTCGCGCCGCTGGCCCACCTGCGGCCCGCCCAGCAGGACCGGCTGGCCGAGACGCTGCTGGCCTGGTTGCGGCACGGCCGGGGCGTCGGCGAGGTGGCCGCCCGGCTGCACGTGCATCCGCAGACCGTGCGCTACCGGCTGCGGCAGCTCGAAGAGCTCTACGGCGACCAGCTCGCCGATCCCGACGTCCGGTTCGAGCTGGAGATCGTGCTCAGGGCCCGCCAGGCCCTCATCGCCGCCGGGCCGTGACCGGCGCGGCGGGGACCGGGCGGGACCGGGCGGCTGCCGTCAGGCGGTGTGCAGGTAGACCTGGCCGAAGACCTCGGACAGGTTCTTGATGTCCGTGGCGACGTCGGCCTCGGGGCTGCTGTAGTCGTAGACGGTGGCCAGCCGCGGGCGCACGGTGCCGAGCTTCTTGAGCTGGTCCCAGGTGGTGTTGGCCGCCCACTTCTCGCCGTACACGCGGTTGACCTGGCCCTGCGCGTCCTGCCAGCGGCTCCACAGGACGACGGTCTCGGCGGCGTCGGCCTGGAGCGGGGCGGCGATGCGGTCGGTGATGGCCTGGGTGGCCTGCTCGGCGGTGAGCTTGGAGGTGCCGGCGGCGGTGAACCCGGCGTCCTCGGCGGCGATCTGGGCGTAGGCGTCCCAGGCGCGGGCGCGGACCTGGATCCACTGGTTGCGCTGGGCCTCGGCGGCGTCGATCTTCCAGGTGGCGTACTCGGTGGCCAGGTGGCCGGTGTCCAGGGTCAGCTGGTCGATCTGGCCGCCGGAGAGCCAGGCGCCGATGCGGGCGGGGTCGAGCAGCGGGTACTTCTTGGTCATCTCGGCCTTGCAGGCGTCGTTGGCGCCGCAGCCGAACAGCGGGACCACCGTGTGCGCCGCCAGCTTCCTGCCCGGCACGAGGTTGCGGAGCGCGGTCGTGGCCTCGGTGACGAACTTGTCCAGCTCCTCGGCCGTGGCGAAGGTCTGGTTGTAGCCGAGCTGCGAGGTGAACCTGATCCCGGCGACCCCCGGCTGCGCGGCCAGGGCGGCGACCTTCTTGGCGGCCTCGGCCAGCTTGCCCGCCTTGTAGTCGTCGGCCAACTCGGTCTCGATCCAGGTCCGCAGGCCGGCCTCGACCGCGCTCTTCACGGCCTGACCCGCCGGGCTCTCGGCGGCGGCCGTCTTGGCGGCGGCCGAGATCCCGTCGGGGTCGACGTGGCACTTCTGGCCGTCCGGGCACTGGTCGGGGGTGCCGCCGTCCTCGGCGCCGTCGACGTCCGGGGAGCCGACGTCGTGCATCTCGCCGTCGCCCTCGGAGTCGGTGGCGCACTCGTTGCCCGCTTCGCTGCAGTCGACCACGATCTCGTGCATCGGGCCGGAGTCGATCATGTTCTTGCCGTCGTTGTCCAGCCAGAACCGGGCGATGTCGGCGGCCTCCTCGGGAGTGGCCAGCCAGCGGCAGACGACGAACGCCGGGGTGTCGGCGGACATCAGGTCGTTGCAGCCCCGTGGATCGTCCTCCGACCAGGCGGGAACTCCGACGCCGAGCAACGACAGGGCCAGTCCGATGACGAAGATCTTCCGCAGTCGCATGGCGCCTTTACTCCCATGGGGGGCGATCGTGGGCAGATAGCACAATATCGGGACGATCAACAACCTTCAATGAGATCCACGGCGATCCTCACGCGGTTCTCGACGCGCAGTAGGCGTCGCAGTCGAGCGCGGGCGAGGCAGCAGGGTGATCATCCCTCCGCCCGCGCTTCCCGACCGGCCCTGTCACCCCCGTGACGAATATTGGGACGACACCGCACTGCCACAAGCGGCAGACTGGGACGGATTTGAACGTTTTCGAGGGGATCGGCCCAGTGCACAACTACCTCCGCGACCTCGGGCTGCTCCGCGACCGCAAGTTCGCCCTGTTGTTGTCCGCGCGGACCATCTCCATGCTCGGCAGCGCCTTCGCACCCGTGGCGCTCGCCTTCGGCATCCTGGAACTGCCCGGCGCGGACGCCACGACGTTGTCGGTGGTGCTCACCGCCGAGTCACTGCCCATGATCGTGTTCATGCTGATCGGCGGGGTGATCGCGGACCGGCTGCCGCGGCAGCGGGTGATGATGGCCGGCGAACTGCTCATGGCGCTGGGCTACTTCGCGCTGGCGGCGATGCTGCTGACCGGCTGGGCGCCGCTGCCCGTGATGAGCGTCGCGGCGGCGGCCTGCGGCGTGGGCACTGCGGTCATGTTCCCGGCGCTGACCGGCATCATCCCCGAGATCGTGCCCGCCGAGCGGCTGCAGGCCGGCAACGCGCTGCTCGGCCTCGGCGCGAACGCCTCGCGCGTGGCCGGGGTGGTGCTGAGCGGCGCCACGGTGTTGTGGTTCGGCGGCGGCTGGGCCCTGCTGGTCAGCGGCGCGATGTTCGCGGTGGCCGGCGTGCTGATCGCGCTGCTGCGCCCGACCCCCGCCGAGCGCGCGGCGGCCGAGCGGCACTCGGTGCTGGCCGACCTGCGCCACGGGTGGCGGGAGTTCAGCTCGCGGCAGTGGATCTGGGTGGTGGTCGCCCAGTTCTCGGTGCTGGTGATGGCGATCCAGGCCGGGCACGGCGTGCTCGGGCCGCTGCTGGCCAAGGAGACCCTGGGCGGGCCGGCGGCCTGGTCGGCGTTCCTGGCCGGCGAGGCCGTCGGGACGATCGCCGGGGTGCTGGTGTCGTTGCGGCTGCGCCCGCGCCGGCCGATCCTGCTCGGCACGTTGTTGTGCCTGCCGACCGCGCTGCCGTACGTGCTGCTCGGGCTGGACGCGCCGCTGTGGGCGATCGTGGCGGGGGCGTTCGTGCTGGGCGTGTGCTTCGACGTCTTCGGCGTGCTGTGGCAGACGACGATGCAGCGCGAGATCCCGGCGGAGTCGTTGTCGCGGGTCAGCTCGTACGACGCGCTCGGGTCACTGATGTTCGGGCCGATCGGGCTGATGCTGGCCGCGCCGGCGGCGGTGGCCTTCGGCACCGAGGGGGCGCTGCTCGGCTGCGCCGCCCTCGTCGTGCTGTCCACGCTCGCCGCGCTGGCCGCGCCGGGGGTGCGCAACCTGCGCGCCCCCGAGCCGGAGCCCGAGCCGGTCTCACTCTGAGCGGAACCAGACGTTGGCCCTCGGCTGGAACATCAGCGTGACGGCCCCGAGCACGGCCGTCACGTGCAGCACCCGGCTGATCGTGAAGAGCCAGGTCACCACGTCGGCCCCGGCGGCGGCCTCGGCGATCGAGCCGCCGTGCAGCAGCCACTGGATCGGCCCCACGACCAGCGACAACGTGCCGAACACGCCGAGCCCGACGGCCAGCGTGAGCCTGGCCCAGTTCTGCCCCGCGCGCATCCGCAGCGCCAGGAAGACCGCCGCGGCGAAGACGGCCACCCGCAGACCGGCGCCGGGCAGCAGGTCCAGGACGCCCGAAGTGCCCTCGTAGAGCTCCCTGCCGACGGCGAGCACGGTCTCGAACGCCCCCGCCGCGACGGCGGACATCCACAGCAGCGCGGCGGCGTGCACGACGGGCGGCGGCTGGGGGGTACCAGGCTCGGCGGTCTGCGAGGCGAGGGCGGTGGTCATGGCGGGCTCCCTGTCGTTTCGATTACAGGGAAAGTCTGATCCGCGCGCCCGCGCCGATCACGCCCGTCGTCCCCCGAATCCCGGTGAGGCGGGCCCTACCCCGAGGTCTCCGCTCGTGCGCAGGCCGCGGGCGGCCACGCGCTCGTGGCCGAGCCCGAAGCGCGGCTCGGGGACGCGCTCGCCGTCCAGGATGTCGGCCACGTACGCGGCCAGGGCCGGGGCGTGCTTGAACCCGTGGCCCGAGTCGCCGCCGAGCAGCCACACGCCGGGCGCGTCCTCGGCGATGATCCACTCGGCGTCGGGGGTGAGCGCGTACTGGCAGACCTGGCTGAACAGCACCGGCGCGGCCGCCAGCGAGGGGAATCTGCGCCGCAGGTAGTCGCGGGCCTGCTCGACCGCGGACGGGTCCACCGCCCGGCTGCCCTCCTCCGGCTCGTACGGCTGCCCTTCGGCGTCGGAGGTGGCCTTCATGCCGACCCCGTCCACGTCGCCGTGCCCGTAGGCCGAGGAGCCGTAGTCCACCCAGGCGGGCGTCTCGGGGGACGACCACGCGGCGGGCGCGGCGAAGTGCACCGTGTCCTGCCTGGTCACCGTGACCGGCACGGAGAACAGGCCGGGCAGCCAGGCGCCGCACGCCCACACGACGCGGTCGGCCCGCCGCGCCTCGCCGTCCACCTCGACCGCGCTCAGCCCCGGCACGGGCGCCGCCCGTCCCCTGACCAGCCGGACGCCGGCCGCCTGGGCCAGCCGGGCGGTCACCTGCGTCGCCCGCCGCGCCCTGAGCACGCCCGCGTGCGGCTCATGGAGCAGGAAGCTCAGGTCGTCGCCGCGGTAGTCGGGGAAGAAGCGCCGGCCGTCCGCCGGGTCGAGCACCTCAACCGGGATATCCAGATTTTTCAGTACTTGGGCGCTGGCGTGCTCCCACCCGTCCGGCCGGGCCGCGAACCACACCATGCCCGACTCCAGGAACAGCTCCTCGCCGGCCCGCTCACCCAGCCGCCGCCAGCCCTCCCGCGCCTCCCAGGCCAGCCGCGCGTACCAGTCGTCGGCGCCGTGCGCGCAGCGCAGGAGCCGCGTCTCCCCCGCGCTGGCCTGCCGGACGTGTCCGGGCTTGTGCTGTTCGACCAGGGTCACTTGCCAGCCGGTTTCGGCCAGCCGCAACGCCAGCGACGACCCCCATATACCGGCTCCGACCACAATGACCGATTTCATGGAACCACCGTGACCGCAGGAACCGCCCCGCGCAAGGGTTCAGACGATGATCAACCGGACCACGACGCCCGCGCAGTTGCCCGCCACGCAGACGCGCACCGGGACCTCGGAGATGCCGGCCGCCTGGGGCACCCCGCCCACGTGCCCGTCGGGGCCGATCGTCACGCCCGCGGGCAGCTTGGCGTGGTCGGTCACGCTGAAGGTCGGGATGACGCCCTGGGGGCCGCCGTTGATGCCGATCTCGCCGGCGAGCGGGACGCCGGCCCGGCCCGGGAAGGTCAGCTCGCGCGGCTCCCATGGAACGTTCCCGAGCACGACGAGGGTGATGAGCTGCTCGTCGCACGAGTGCCCGGTGCAGAGCCGGACCGGGGCGATGAACGTGCCCACGCGCGAGGGCGTGCCGGACAGCCGCCCGCCCGCGTCGACGCTGACCCCCACGGCGACGTAGCCGGGACGGAAGGTCACGCCCTTGGCGACCGGCAGCAGCCACTGGCTCACCGTGATGCCCTGGGTGAGGTAGAAGGTGTTCTCGACCAGCCGGTCGCTCTCCGCGCGCGGCGGCGGGTCGATCAGGGTCTCCCTCGCCATGTACGCGATCGGCGTGGTGAGCGACGGCACGGCCGGCGGCAGGGCGCAGAGAGCCAGCCCGGCGACCAGGAACAGCCACCTCTGCCGCATCTCCACCCCCCCCCGACGCCTCTCGTCCCTACGTACCCCTTCACCGTGCTCTTTCACTGGTCGGCCGTCACTCCATAATCGAAGTCATGGCCGCCGAATCCGCCCAGACGCTCGAACGCGGGCTGCGCCTGCTGCGACTTCTCGCCGACGGGAAGGGCGGGCGCACCCCGACCGAGCTGAGCACCGAGCTGTCGCTGAGCCGGCCGGTGGTCTACCGGCTGCTGACGACGCTGCTGAACGAGGGGTTCGTCCGCCGCGACGCCGAAGGGCGGGTGCATCTCGGGTTCGGGGTGCTGGTGCTGGCCCAGGCCGTGCAGCCGTTGCTGCGGGCGGCGGCGGTGCCGACGCTGCGGCGGCTGGCCGAGCAGGTGGGCGCGACCGCGCACCTGACCGTGGCCGAGGGTGACGACGGGCTGGCGGTGGCGGTGGTGGAGCCGTCCTGGACCGATCTGCACGTGGCCTACCGGGAGGGGTCGCGCCATCCGCTGGCGAAAGGCGCGGCGGGCCGGGCGATCCTGGCTCTGCGCGAGGGGCGCGACGAATACCTCGTGACGGAGGGGCAGTTGCAGGTGGGGGCGCGGGGCATCGCCGCGCCCGTGACCGGGCTGCCGTGGCTGGAGGCTTCGGTGGGGGTGGTGACGTTCGGCCCGCTGGAGGAGGAGACGGGGCCGCGCGTGGTGGCGGCGGCCGCCGAGCTGGCAGCCGCGCTGGGTTGACATCTCCACACCGATGTCGGACGGTGGTCACACATAGAGGACACATGCGTCCGATAAGCGGACAACATGGAGGGCGGATGCCGTACTACCGCGTCGTTGGGGAAGTGCCACGCAAGCGGCACACGCAGTTCAGGCGGCCGGACGGCGGCCTCTACGCCGAGGAGCTGATGGGCGAGGAGGGCTTCTCGTCCGACTCCTCGCTGCTCTACCACCGCCACCTGCCCACCGCGATCATCAAGGCCGAGGCGGTCACGCCCGCGTCCGCGACGCGGCTGGAGCCCAACCTGCCGCTCTCCCCGCGCCATTTCCGCACGCAGGAGCTGTCCAGCGCCGGTGACCTGGTCGACGGCCGCATCCTGCTCGCCGGCAACGCCGACGTCCGGTTGTCGTACGCCACCAGCGACCGCCCCAGCGAGCTGTACCGCAACTCCATGGGCGACGAGTGCGTCTACGTGCAGCGCGGCTCGGTCCGCTTCGAGTCCACCTACGGCGTCATCGAGGCCGGCGAGGGCGACTACGTCGTCGTCCCGACCGGCACGATCCACCGCTGGGTGCCCGACGGGCAGGTCAACGTGCTGGCCATCGAGGCGTCCGGGCACATCAGGCCGCCCAAGCGCTACCTGTCGCAGTACGGGCAGTTCCTGGAGCACGCGCCGTACTGCGAACGCGACCTGCGCGCCCCCACGCAGACCCTGCTCGCCGAGGGCGAGGAGGTGCCCGTCCTGGTCCGCACGCGGGGCGGCCTGACCAGGCTCGTCTACCGCAACCACCCCTTCGACGTGGTCGGCTGGGACGGCTACCTCTACCCGTACGCCTTCAACATCGACGACTTCGAGCCGATCGTGAAGAAGACGCACGCGCCGCCGCCGGTGCACCAGACGTTCGAGGGGCCCGGGTTCGTGGTCTGCTCGTTCTGCCCGCGGCCGCTCGACTACCACCCCGAGGCCATCCCGATCCCGTACAACCACCACAACGTGGACTCCGACGAGTTCATGTTCTACGTGGGCGGCGACTACACCGCGCGCAAGGGCTCGGGCATCGACGTCGGCTCGGTCTCGCTGCACCCGGCCGGGTTCACGCACGGCCCGCAGCCCGGCGCGGTCGAGGCGGTGATCGACGCGGTCGCCCGCGGCGTCACCACCACGAGCGAGATGGCCGTGATGGTCGACACCTTCCGCCCGCTCGACCTCGGGCCGGGCGCGCTGTCCTGTGAGGATCCCGGCTACGCATGGACCTGGGCACGATGACTCTCTTCAGCGAACTGGTCGACGACGCGGGCCTGTTCCCGCCGACGTCGCTGCACATGGACGAGGCGCTGGCCCGCAACCAGCGCGACCTGGAGCACGGCAACGGCGTGCTCACCCACCGCTTCCTCTGCCCGGCCAGCCGGCTCGACCGGCTGCGCGGGCACGCCTACCGGCCGCGGCGCATCGGGCTGATCGTGGACACGCCCGAGCTCCCCGACTTCGGCGACCTGCCGGTGGACTTCGTCGAGATCCCGCTCGGGGCCGACGAGTCCGTCGCCGAGCTGGCCCGGCGCCTCGGCCTGCCGGCGCACGTGCGGCTGTTCGTCGAGGTCCCACCGGACCGGAAGGTCGCCGGGGTGCCCGACGGGGTGGGGCTGAAGGTGCGCTGCGGCGGGCTCAAGGCCGAGGCGTTCCCGTCGGTGGAGCACCTCGCGGCGTTCGTCCGGGGCTGCGTCGAGGCCGACGTCCCGTTCAAGGCCACGGCCGGGCTGCACCACGCGGTGCGGCACTTCGACCCGAGCCTCGGCGTCGACCGACACGGCTTCCTCAACCTGCTGCTGTCGGTCTGCGAGGCTGTGGAGGGCCGCGACCCCGCGCCCGTGCTGCGCACCACCGACGTCGGCCATCTCGTGCGGCTGGCCGGTGCCGTGACCGAGGAGACCGCGAAGCGGGCGCGGCGGCTGCTGGTCAGCTACGGCTCCTGCAGCACCGGCACGCCCATCGAGGACCTGCAGACGCTAGGAGTGATTCAGTGAGCTGGGGAGTGGACAACCTGCCCTACGGCGTGTTCTCCCGTCAGGGCGAATCGCCCAGAGTGGGCGTCAGGTACGGCGACAAGGTGCTCGACCTGGCCGCCGCGCTGCACGACGAGGTGTTCGCCGCCCCCTCGCTCAACCCGTTCATGGCGAGGGGCCGCGCGGCCTGGCACGACACCAGGACCCTCATCCAGAACAAGCTGACCGGCGACTCCTCGGTCACCGAGAGCCACCTGATCCCGCTCGACCAGGTGCGGCTGCACATGCCGTTCGAGGTGGCCGACTACGTCGACTTCTATTGCTCGCTCGACCACGCGAGCAACATCGGCCGGATCTTCCGTCCCGACGCCGAGCCGCTGCTGCCCAACTGGCGTCACCTGCCCGTCGGCTACCACGGCAGGTCGGGCACGGTCGTCGTGTCCGGCACGCCGGTCCGGCGTCCGCACGGCCAGCTCAGGGCCGGGGTCTACGGGCCGTGCGCCAAGCTCGACATCGAGGCCGAGCTGGGGTTCGTGGTCGGCGTGCCGTCGGAGCTGGGCTCGCCGGCCGGGGCGTTCGAGGACCACGTGTTCGGGGTGACGCTGGTCAACGACTGGAGCGCGCGCGACATCCAGGCGTGGGAGTACGTGCCGCTCGGGCCGTTCCTGGGCAAGTCGTTCGCGACCTCGGTCTCGCCGTGGGTCACGCCGCTGGAGGCGCTGCCCCGGGTCCCGGGCCGCCCGCAGGACCCCGAGCCGCTCGACTATCTGCGCAGGCAGGGCGACTGGGGCCTGGACATCGCCGTCGAGGTGGTGCTCAACGGCGACGTGATCTCGCGCCCGCCGTACCCGAGCATGTACTGGACGCCCGACCAGATGCTCGCCCACATGACCGTGAACGGCGCCTCCCTGCGCACCGGAGACCTGTTCGCCAGCGGCACGATCTCCGGCCCGGAACGCGACCAGCGCGGCTCGCTCATCGAGCTGACCTGGAACGGCGCCGAACCGATCAAGCTGTCCGGCGGCGACACCCGCACCTTCCTCCAGGACGGCGACACGGTGACGATCCGGGCCACCGCGGGCGGCCTGACATTGGGCGAGGTGTCCGGAACCATCGGATAAGTAACTCAAGGTGCTTCGACCGTCACTCACCGCTAACCTGGGAAGTCCCCTTCCCTCGGAAAGCCCTCGGAGAGTGACGTGCGGCGTGCCGCGATCCTGTGTGTCGCCTTCCTCCTGGCCTGCTGCGGCTGCGGTCCCGTCGGCGACTCCCCGTCCGCGCCCGCGGTCGTGCACGTCTTCCCCGCCTTCGACGCCAAGCGGGCCCGTCCCGACAAGGGGCTGGTCATCACGGCGCGGGGCGGCCGGCTGACCCAGGTCCTGGTCTACGAGGGAGGCGAGCACGTCCCGGGCCGGCTCGACGCCTCGCACACCAGGTGGCGCTCCGACTGGACGCTCAAACCCGCGACCGAGTACACCGTCACCGCCACGGCCGCGGGCGAGAACGGCCCGTCCACGGTCTCCATGGGCCGCTTCCGCACCCGCGCCGCCGAGCACACGTTCGGGGTGGCCGCCACCGCGCCGCTGCCCGGCGAGACCGTCGGCGTGGGCATGCCGGTCGTCATCGACTTCGACACCCCGATCCAGGACAAGGCGGCCGTCGAGCGGTCGCTGGAGGTCACCACGAAGACCCCGGCCGAGGGCGCCTGGCGCTGGACCAGCGACACGCAGGTGGTCTACCGCACCCGCCGGTTCTGGGCCTCGGGGCAGCAGGTGATGGTCAGCGCCCACCTGGCCGGGGTGCGCCCGGCCCCGGGCGTCTACGGCACCCTCGACTCCACCTTCGCCTTCACCGTGGGCCGCAGGCAGACCAGCACGGTCGACGCCCGCACCCACCAGATGGTCGTGCGCCGCGACGGCCGGGTGGTGCAGCAGATGGCCATCAGCGCCGGCATGGCCACCACGCGGGAATACACCACCACCAGCGGCATGCACCTGACCATGGACAAGGGCAACCCGGTCCGGATGATCTCGCCTGGCCGAGCCAAGGGCGACCCCGGCTACTACGACCTGCTCATCGAGCACGCCGTGCGCATCTCCAACAGCGGCGAGTACGTGCACGCGAAGGACAACGTCTGGGCCCAGGGAAGGGAAAACGTCAGCCACGGCTGCATCAACGCCCGCCCCGACCAGGCGGCCTGGTTCTACGCCGGTTCGCTGCGCGGCGACCCGGTGCTGATCACGGGCACGGCCCGCCGGCTGGAATGGGACAACGGATGGGGCTTCTGGCAACTTCCGTGGGAGAAGTGGATCCTGGGAAGCGCCCTGACCGCCCCGGCGACCGGCCGGTGACGGGTGCCCTGCGGACGAATGGGGGATTACGGTGGTAAGGGGGAACCAGTCCTACACACAGGCCCGTTATAGGTTCAGGAGGGCCGGAGCATGGATGAATGGGTCATCTGGATAATCCTCGCAGTCGTCCTCGGTGTGGCCGAACTGTTCACTCTCACGGCGGCCCTCGGGCTCCTGGGCGTGGCCGCTCTCCTGACCGCCGTGACGGCCGCCGTCGGGCTGCCCGTCCCCTTGCAGATCCTCGTGTTCGCCCTGTCGTCCGCGGCGGGGATGGTGGTCATCCGGCCACTCGCCGTCCGCCATCTTCAGCAGCCGCCGTTGCAGCGTTTCGGCGTGGAGGCGCTGGTCGGCAAGCCCGCGTACGTGGTCTCCGAGGTCACGGGCCGCGACGGGCGGGTCCGCATCGGGGGTGAGGAGTGGTCCGCACGCGCTTATGACGAGACCCTGGTGATCCCCACCGGGGCGACCGTCGACATCATCGAGATCGAGGGCGCCACGGCCCTCGTGTATCCACGGGAGTGACCACATGGACCCGTTGCTGATAGCCGGACTGCTGATCATCCTTTTCGCCGCGTTCACCGTGCTCAAGGCCGTGCGGATCGTGCCCCAGGCGCGGGCCCGCAACGTGGAGCGGCTCGGCCGCTACCACCGCACGCTCAAGCCGGGTCTCAACTTCGTCATCCCCTACGTCGACCGCGTCTATCCGATGATCGACCTGCGCGAGCAGGTGGTGACCTTCCGCCCGCAGCCGGTCATCACCGAGGACAACCTGGTCGTGGAGATCGACAACGTCCTGTACTTCCAGGTCACCGACCCGCGGGCGGCGGCGTACGAGATCGCCAACTACATCACGGCCATAGAGCAGCTCACCGTCACGACCATGCGTAACGTGATCGGCTCGATGGACCTGGAGAAGACGCTCACCTCGCGCGACACCATCAACAGCCAGCTGCGCGGCGTGCTCGACGAGGCCACCGGCAAGTGGGGCATCCGGGTCAACCGCGTCGAGGTCAAGGCCATCGACCCGCCCAAGACCATCAAGGACGCGATGGAGAAGCAGATGCGGGCCGAGCGCGACAAGCGGGCCGCGATCCTCAACGCCGAGGGCCAGCGCCAGTCGCAGATCCTCACGGCCGAGGGCGACAAGCAGAGCCGCATCCTGCGGGCCGAGGGCCAGCGCTCGGCCGCCATCCTGGAGGCCGAGGGCCAGTCGCGCGCCATCGACCAGGTCTTCCAGGCCGTCCACCGCAACGACCCCGACCCCAAGCTGCTGGCCTACCAGTACCTTCAGGTGCTGCCGCAGCTCGCCCAGGGCAGCGGCAACACGTTCTGGGTCATCCCGAGCGAGGTCACCTCGGCGTTGCAGGGCGTCTCGAAGGCGTTCACCGAGGCGCTGCCGAAGTCGGCCGCCACGCGCGAGGAGCAGCCCCGGCCGTCGGAGGAGCTGGACCGGGAGATCGCGGCGGCCTCGGAGGCGGCGGCCGAGGCGGTCGCCGACGCGCAGGAGGCCGAGAGCCCCAAGGGTCCCCGCCAGATCGCCCAGGCCGTCAACGAGCCGTCCCCGTTCCCCGACCTGGAGCGCGAGCGCGACCCCAAGGACACCGGCCGCTGACGTCCGCCGGGGCCGCGCGGGTTCTCCCGCCCGGCCCCGGCGGCGCTCAGCGCTGGCCGTTGTCGAAGTACGCGGCCAGCTCCGGGTCCAGCGGCGGCACGTCGTACGGCATGCCGCCGTCGCGCAGCGACATCGTGGCCATGTACCCGGCGGCGACGCTCATCCTGGCCGCCACGGGTGAGGTGTCGGTCGCCCCGCCCTCCGTGACGAACCGGCAGAACTCGGCCATGATCTGCGGGTCGGCCCCGCCGTGCGAGCCCTGCGCGGCCGGCACCCGGTAGGCGATGTCGCAGTCGTCCCGGTAGGAGGTGGGGCCGGTGTTCCACACCTTGACCGTGTCCCCCGGGCCGTCGCCGAAGTTCTCCAGCCGGCCCTCGGTCCCGATGACCGTGTAGTTGCGCACGTAGTCGGGGCTGAAGTGGCACTGCTGGTAGGCGGCGATGACGCCGTTGTCCAGGCGCATGTTCATGACCGACACGTCCTCGACGTCGATCACGTGGTGCAGGTCGCGCCGCTGCGTGGGCGGCCACTCGAACTCCCGCAGCCAGCCCTCCGGCCGGGGCGTCCCCGGCTCGCGGCGCGGCAGGTCGCCGTAGACCATCAGGTCGCCGAGGGCGTTCACGCGGGTGGTGTAGCCGCCGGCCAGCCAGTGGATCACGTCGAGGTCGTGCGCCGCCTTCTGCAGCAGCAGGCCCGTGGTGCGGGTGCGGTCGGCGTGCCAGTCCTTGAAGTAGTAGTCGCCGCCGTAGGACACGAAGTGGCGTACCCACACGGTCTTGGGCTCACCGATCACACCCTTGCGGATGATGTCCCGCATCAGGCGCACCACGCCCATGTGGCGCATGTTGTGCCCCACGTACAGGCGGCTGCCCGTCTCGCGGGCGGCCCGCAGGATGTTGTCGCAGCCCTCGACGGTGATGGCCATCGGCTTCTCCAGGTAGACGGCCTTGCCGGCCTGGAGGGCGTCGATGGCGATGCGCTCGTGCGTGTCGTCGGGGGTGTTGACGACGATCGCGTCGAGATCCGGCCGGTCGAGCAGCTCGCGGTACTCCCCGGTCAGGAACTCCGCCTCGAACCGCTCCGACTGCTTCTTGAGCACTGCCGGGTCGGAGTCGCACAGCGCCGCCACGACCGAGCCCTCGCCCGGCCGGTGGGCGGCCAGGGCGAGACTCGTCCGCAGGCCGAGCCCGATGACTCCGATGCGCAGGTCTTCCACAAGTGTCCTTTCAAACGGTAGAACGATCAGCCCTTGGCGATGGAGGCCTCGTACTCGGCCCGCATCGCCTCGCCGCCCCTGCCCAGCCACTTCTTGACGAAGGCCGGCCAGTCCGACATCGACTTACGCCCGGTGACGATGTCGTCGACCATGTCCTTGCCCATGGTGCTCAGCTCGCCGTTCTTCTGGGTGTAGGTGTCGGAGAAGTGGCCGGTGGTGACGCGCTCCTGAAGCATGGGAGCGATCTTGGTCTCGAAGTCGTGGATGAGCTTGGTGCGCTCGGGCTGGCCGGGCAGGAACAGCGCGGACGGCGACCCGATCACGAACGAGAGCGGCTGCTGCGTGGTCGGCACCTCGGCCTTGCCCTTGTCGGTGAAGGCGAGGTCGCCGTCCTTCTTGGTGAAGTGGGTGCCCTCGACGCCGAAGTTGACGCGCTCGTACTCCTCCGTGCCGAACGGGGCGGCCAGGTAGTTGAGCACGCCGAGCAGGGTCTCGATGCGCTTGGCGTCCACCTTCTTGCTGATCGAGGTGAAGCCCACCGAGCCGAGCCCGGCGTTGTAGACCGGCTTGGACGACGGCGTCGCCGCGAACGGCACGATCGCGCCCAGGTTGTACTTCTGGGTCTTGGCGTCGTTGAGGAAGCCGGGGAACGACTCGACGTACGCGCCGATCTGGCCGTTGGCGACCTTGTCCTTGATGGTGGGCAGGGCGGGGTCGGGCCAGAACAGGTTGGCCTTGAAGCACTTGACCGCCAGCTCCAGCGCCGCCTGGTACTCGGGCGTCTCGAACTGGTGGATCAGCTTGCCGCCGGTCAGCTTCCAGGTGTTGGGGGCGCCGTACCAGTGGCTGAACATGTGCACGTGGTTGTAGTAGCTCGGTTCGAGCGGGTACTTGTTCTTCTTCACGTCGAGCAGCTGCTTGGCCTTGGCCAGGAAGTCGTCGGCGCCGGTGAACTCGGTGCCGCCGACCGGCTGCCAGTAGTCCTGGTTGACCAGGAACACCTGGCCGAAGCGGCTGTAGGCGACCGCCACGCCGTACAGCTTCCCGTCGGTGACCGCGGACTTCCAGGTCACGTCGCCCAGGTTGGCCAGGTTCGGGTACTTCTTGATCGCGTCGCCGCTCAGGTACGACGTCAGGTCGTGGAACTTGGCCGCCAGCAGCTCGGGCACCCGCTGCAGGCCCTGGTTCGGCGGGAACCAGACCAGGTCGGGCAGGTCGTCGCTGGCGATGATGGCGTTGAACTTGTCGGGGTAGCCGTCGCCCACGACGATGTTCATGCTCCACTCGGAGCCCAGGGCCTTGCTCAGCTCCTGCAGGTAGGTGTTCTGGCCGGGGGCGGGCGGCGCGACGTCCCACGTCTGGGTGAGCGAGGTGATCTTCTGGCCGTCGCCCGGGGCGGTGGCGACCGACTTGACCAGCTCGCTCGGGTACTTCAGGTACGCGGGGTCCTGGCCGGCGTCGATCGGCAGGTCGGGCGTGGGGATCTTGGCGGCGGTGTACGTCGGCAGCGTCAGCTTCTTGGACAGATCCGCGCCGCCCTTCTTCACGCCTGCGGGGCCGCTCTCGCCGCCGCAGGCCGCGAGCCCGGCGACCGTGGCGCCGGCGAGCGCGAGTCCGAGGAATCCACGACGGGACATGATGGATGACATGGTTGCTCCCGGGTTCTCAGCCCTTGATGGCGCCGGTGAGGACGCCCTTGGTGAAGTACTTCTGGAGGAAGGGGTAGGCGAGCAGGATCGGCACGAGCGCGATGATGAGCACCGCCATCTGCACCGACGAGGCGGGCAGGTCACGCACGATCGCGACGTCTGAGCCCGTGGCCGAGGTGCCGCGGAAGATGAACTGCCGCAGCACGACCTGGATGGGGTGCTTGGTCTGGTCGTTGATGTAGAGGATCGCGGTGAAGAACGTGTTCCAGTACGAGACCGCGTAGAACAGGCCGACGACGGCGATCACCGCCTTGGACAGCGGGATCGCGATCCGCCACATCATCCGG
Organism: Nonomuraea sp. NPDC001684; assembly: GCF_053596515.1. Lineage (NCBI taxonomy): Bacteria > Bacillati > Actinomycetota > Actinomycetes > Streptosporangiales > Streptosporangiaceae > Nonomuraea > Nonomuraea sp. NPDC001684. The sequence goes on along the minus strand of NZ_JBSFGJ010000092.1, from coordinate 7,410 downwards.
AACTCGCCGCACCCGTCCATGCGGGCCGCCTCGAACAGCTCCTCGGGCAGGTTCTGGAAGAACGACCTGACCACGACCACGTTGAACGCGTTGACCAGCACCGGCACGATGAGCGACTGGTAGGTGTCGATCATGCCGAGTTCCTTGACCATGAGGTAGCTCGGGATCATGCCCGGCGTGAACAGGAACGTGGCCAGCACCATGAGCAGGATCGGCTTGCCGCCGAGCATGCCGCGCCGCGACAGCGCGTAGCCGAGGAAGACCGTGCAGATCAGGCTGAGCGCGGTGCCGGTGAGCGTGATGCCGATGCTGATCAGCACCGACCGGGTGACCGCGCCGCCGGACAGGATCAGCGAGTACGCCTCGAAGGTCGGGTGCGAGGGCCAGAGCACGTAGCTGCCGCCGTTGGCGATGCTCTCGGCGCGGCCCATCAGGCTCGTGCCGACGGCCAGCCCGAACGGGTACAGCACGGCCACGGTGATCGCGGTCAGCACGACGAACTTGAGCGTGCGCCCGGCGATGGTCGGGCGTTCCATCCACGGCGGCCTCATCGATAGATCCCCTGCTCTCCGAAGCGGTGCGCGAGCTTGTTGGCCGCGTAGATGAGCGCCGCGCCGATGAGGCCCTTCATGAGGCCGGCGGCGGTGCTCATGCCCCAGTCGCCGTCACGGATGCCGTGGTAGTAGACGTAGGTGTCGATGACCTCGGCCGCTCCGGCGCCCACGGCCTCCCGTTGCAGGACCATCTGCTCGAAGCCGACGGACAGGATGTCGCCCAGGCGCAGGATGAGCATCATGAGGATGACCGAGCGGATGCCGGGCAGCGTGACGTGCCACAGGCGGCGCTTCCAGTCGGCGCCGTCGATGGCGGCGGCCTCGTACTGGCTCATGTCGATCGCGGTGATCGCGGCCAGGAAGATGATCGTGCCCCAGCCGCAGTCCTTCCAGATGACCTGGGCCGTCACGAGCAGCTTGAACGTGTCCGCGTTCGACATCAGGTTGCCGATGGTGATGCCGTGCGAGTTCAGGAACGAGCTGACCGTGCCGGCGCCGCCGATGACCTGCTGGAACATCGCCACCACGACCACCCACGACAGGAAGTGCGGCAGGTAGACGACGGTCTGGATGAACCGCTTGACGCGGTGGCCGATCAGGGAGTTCAGCAGGAGCGCGAGCGCGATCGGGGCCGGGAAGTACAGGACGAGCTGGAGCGCCGTGATCTGCAGGGTGTTGCCGACCGCGCTCCAGAACTCCGGCTCCTCCAGCAGCATCACGAAGTTGTCCAGGCCAACCCAGGGGCTGCCCGCGATGCCGAGGAACGGCGCGTAGTCCTTGAAGGCGATGACGTTGCCGAGCAGCGGCACGTAGAAGAAGGCCACGAAGTACAGGACGCCGGGCAGGCACAGGGCCAGCAGCGTCCAGTCGCGCTTCAGCCGCTCAAGCAGGGTGACAGCGGCCACACGCTCACCTCCAGTCGGGTCGGGATGGCTGGAGGCTAGTACCGATTTATGCAAATAACTAGGTTAAAGCGATCAGTTCTGAGCATGCCTGCTGGATCGATGTCGCACAGCGACATGCCTGTGACAGAACGGTTATCTAATTAGCCAAGTTGGCTACGTAAAGAGCAGGCGATCTGCCTGATCGAGGGCAAACCGGACGGCGCCCAGCGTGATGCACTCGCTGCCCAGCCCCGACGCCACCACCTCCGGCGGGTAGAGGCAGTACTCCTCGAACAGCTCGCGTACCGGCTCGACCAGCAGGTCTCCGGCCGAGGACAGGCTGCCGCCGATGACGACCATGTCCGGGTCGAGCGGGTTGACCACCGTGACGAGCCCGGCGGCCAGGCCGCGCGCGAACTCCCTGACCGCCTGGCCCGCCCGCTCGTCGCCCGCGCGGGCCCGCGCGATCGCGAACTCGGCGCACTGCCGGCTGGAGCGCAGCTCGCCCGGCTCGACGGCCATCGCGTAGTCGAGGACGTACCGGAAGGCGGTCCAGTTGTCGTTCGGCTGGGCACCGATCTCGCCGCCCGCCGCGTGGGCCCCCCGGTACGGCCGGCCACCGATGAGCAGGCCCATGCCGATGCGGTCGCCGGTGAACAGGTAGACCACGTCGTCGCGGCCCTGCGCGGCGCCCCGCCAGTGCTCGGCCAGGACGGCCAGGCGCATGTCGTTCTCGACCAGCACCGGCGCGGGGATCCGGGCCGACAGCTCGCCCTGCAGGTCGAGGCCGGTCCAGTCGGACAGGGCGATGCTCTTGACGACGCGCCCGGAGCCGTCGACCGTGCCGGTGGTGCCCACGCCGACGACGGTGACGTCCGCCAGCGCCAGCCCGGCCTGGGCGGCGGTCTCCGTGGCCAGCCCGACGATCTGGTCGAGCCGCTCGGCGGCGGGCATGTCGCGGTGGTTGGGCGCCCGGCGGGTGACGGCGATCGTGCCGTTCAGGTCGGCCAGCATGGCGCGCAGGCTGGAACCGCCGATGCCGACGCCCAGCACGTGCCCCGCGGAGGCGCGGAACCGGAAGCGTTTGGCCGGGCGGCCCCGCTGGCGGTCGCCGGCCTCCTCCTCGCACTCCTCCGCCCAGCCCTCGGTGACCAGGTCGTCGACGATGACCTCGGCCGTCGGCCTGGACACCCGGGCGGACCTGGCCAGCTCCGACAGCGTGGCCACGTCGGCCTCGCGCAGCACGCGCAGGATGGCCGCCGAGTTGAGCTTGCGCAGAAGCGAGGCGTCGCCGCTCTGCTGTCGCACCGATACCTCCGAGTCGCCGGGCAGGTCATCTTCAAGCTTATTTCGTAATTGTGCCTGGTCCCGCTGCCGCGTGAAGCTGAGCTGTGGGGGCACTTAAGAATCCCTCGATGGACATGTTCCGAGGGGAGCGGGCACAGTGCGTTAGGTTCGGAACAGGGGGAAGTGAAGCGATGAAAGCGCTGGTCAAGCAGAAGGCCGAGCCCGGCCTTTGGCTGGTGGACGTGCCGGAGCCCGAGGTCGGGCCGGGCGAGGTGAAGATCCGGGTGCTGCGTACCGGCATCTGTGGCACCGACCTGCACATCCGCAAATATGACGACTGGGCGCGGCACACGCTGAAGCTCCCGCTCGTCGTCGGGCACGAGTTCTCCGGCCACGTGGTCGAGGTCGCGCCCGGCGTGGAGGACATCGCCGTCGGCGACCTGGTGAGCGGCGAGGGCCACATCGTCTGCGGCAAGTGCCGCAACTGCATGGCCGGACGCCGTCACCTGTGCCGCAACACGGTCGGCCTCGGCGTCAACAGGGACGGCGCGTTCGCCGAGTTCGTCACGCTGCCCGCCTCGAACGTGTGGGTGCACCGGGTTCCCGTTCATCCCGACGTGGCGGCCATCTTCGACCCGTTCGGCAACGCCGTGCACACCGCGCTGTCCTTCCCCCTGGTCGGCGAGGACGTGCTGATCACCGGCGCGGGCCCGATCGGGCTGATGGCGGCGGCCGTCGCCACGCACGTGGGCGCACGCAACGTGATGATCACCGACGTCAGCGACGAGCGCCTCGACCTGGCCGGCAAGCTCGGCGTCACGCTCGCGCTCAACGTCTCCAGGGCGACGATCGACGAAGGCATGCGCCAGCTCCACCTGCGGGAGGGCTTCGACGTCGGGCTTGAGATGTCCGGTAACCCTGGGGCCATGCGTGACATGATCGCGAACATGACGCACGGAGGGAAGATCGCGATGCTCGGTCTTCCCGCCGAGGAGTTCGCCGTCGACTGGGCCACCGTGGTGACCTCGATGCTCACCATCAAGGGCATTTACGGCCGGGAGATGTACGAGACCTGGTACAACATGTCAGTCCTGCTGGAAAAGGGTCTCGACCTCTCCCCCGTGATCACCGATCGGTTCCCGTACCACGACTTCGACGCCGCCTTCGACACGGCCGCGAGCGGCCGTACGGGCAAGGTCATCCTCGATTGGAGCGCTTGATGTTCACGAACGTGCGCGAGCAGCTGCGTGCGACGCTCGACGAGATCACCGAGGCCGGGCTGCTGAAGCCCGAGCGGGTGATCACCACCCCGCAGAGCTCCCAGGTCGGCGTGGCCGGGCGCGAGGTGCTGAACTTCTGCGCCAACAACTACCTGGGCCTGGCCGACCACCCCGAGGTGGTCGAGGCGGCCAAGCAGGCGCTCGACCGCTGGGGCTTCGGCATGGCCTCCGTACGGTTCATCTGCGGCACCCAGGAGGTGCACAAGGAGCTCGAATCCCGCCTGTCGGACTTCCTGGGCATGGAGGACACCGTCCTCTACAGCTCGTGCTTCGACGCCAACGGCGGCGTGTTCGAGACCCTGCTCGACGCCCAGGACGCGGTCATCTCCGACGCCCTCAACCACGCGAGCATCATCGACGGCATCCGCCTGTCCAAGGCCCAGCGCTTCCGCTACGCCAACCGCGACATGGCCGAGCTGGAGGCCAGGCTCAAGGAGGCGTCCGACGCCCGGCGGCGGCTGATCGTCACCGACGGCGTCTTCTCCATGGACGGCTACCTCGCCCCGCTGCGCGAGATCTGCGACCTGGCCGACCGCTACGACGCCATGGTGATGGTGGACGACTCCCACGCCGTCGGCTTCGTCGGCCCCACCGGCCGCGGCACGCCCGAGCTGCACGGCGTCACCGACCGGGTCGACATCATCACCGGCACCCTGGGCAAGGCGCTCGGCGGGGCCAGCGGCGGCTACGTCTCGGCCCGCAAGGAGGTCTGCGAGCTGCTGCGCCAGCGGTCGCGGCCGTACCTGTTCTCCAACTCCCTGGCCCCGGTCATCGCCTCGGCCTCGCTGCGCATCCTCGACCTGCTGGAGACCTCCGGCGAGGCGCGCGAGCGGCTGCGCTCGAACACCGCGCGCTTCCGCAGCGAGATGACCAAGGCCGGGTTCGACATCCTGCCCGGCGAGCACCCGATCGTGCCCGTGATGATCGGCGACGCCGCCGAGGCGGGGGCCATGGCCGAACGCCTCCTCGACCTGGGCGTCTACGTGATCGGCTTCTCCTACCCGGTCGTGCCGCACGGCCAGGCCAGGATCCGGGTGCAGCTCTCGGCCGCCCACTCCACCGAGGACGTCGACCGGGCCGTAGCGGCTTTCGTCCAAGCACGCCAGGGTTGAGTATCCTCGCTGCGTGATTGACACGCGGCGGCTGCGCACACTGCGGGCGGTGGCCGACCACGGCACGGTCACCGCCGCCGCGGCAGCGCTCCACCTGACCCCGTCGGCGGTCTCCCAGCAGCTCGTGGCGCTGGAGCACGAGGTAGGCCACCGGCTGTTCACGCGTGACGGCCGGGGCGTGCACCTCACCGCCGTGGGCAAGATCATGGTGGGGCACGCCAACGAGGTCCTGGCCCAGCTCGAACGCGCCGAGGCCGAGGTGGCCGCGTACGCCACCGGCGAGGCCGGCGAGGTGGCCGTGGCCTGCTTCGCCACCGCCATCAGCGCCGTGCTCTCCCCCGCCATCGCCGCCCTGCGCGCCACCGCGCCCCGCCTGCAGGTCCGGGTGCTCGACGCCGAGGGCGACCACAGCCTGGCCATGCTGCTCGACGGCGGGGCCGACCTGGCGGTGACGGTCGAGTACCGGGGCGGCCCCGACGCCGCCGACCGCCGGCTGTCGCGCATCCCGCTGTACGCCGAACCGTTCGACCTGGTCCTGCCCGAGGGGCATCCGGAGGCGGGGTCGGCCACGCTGGTGTCGCTCGCCGCCGACACCTGGATCGGTCCCTATCCGGGCAATCCCGTGCACGACGTCATCACGTTCGCGTGCCAGCAGGTGGGGTTCACGCCCAACGTCGTCCACTGCTCCGACGACTTCCGGGCCGTGGTGGCGCTGGTGGGGGCCGGCGCGGGGGTGGCGCTCGTGCCGCGGCTCGCGTTGCGGGACATGGCGCTGTCCGGGGTGGTGGTGCGCCAGACGCCGGGGCCCGACCGCCGCGTCTTCGCCGCGATCCGCCGCGGGGCCGACGCCCACCCCCTGCTCCGGCCGCTGTTGTCGACGTTGCGCACGGTCGCCGCCTCCCTCACCTCCGACTGACCGCCCCGCCGAACCCGAGCGCCGCTGGAGGGCGATCTTGCGGGTTAGCGTGGGCGTATGGGGAGGGACATGCCGTATCGGGACCTGTTCCGGCTGCCCGGGGTCGGGGCGCAGGCCGTGTCCGGCTTCCTCGCCCAGCTCACCCAGCAGGTCGCGCCCGTGGGAATGGTGCTGGTCGTGCAGGACGCGACCGGGTCGCTGGCGCTCGCGGGCACGTGCGCGGCGGCGTTCTCGGTGGGCGCGGGCATGGGCAGGCCCGTCCAGGGGCGGCTCATGGACCGGCGCGGGCCTCGGCCGGTGCTCGCGGCGACGGCGTTCCTGCACGTCGTCGCGTTGATCGCGCTCGTCGCGGCGGCGGCGGCCGGGTGGCCGGTGTGGACGTCCGTGGTGCTGGCCTGGGTCGCCGGGGCCGGGCTGCCGCCGATCTCGGTGAGCATGCGCGTCGAGTGGGGGCGGCGGGTGTCCGACGGCGCCCGCACGGCCGTCTACAGCCTGGTCTACCTGGTGCAGGAGCTGGCCATGCTGGCCGGGCCGCTGCTGTTCGGGCTGGTGATCGCGGTGGCCTCGGCCTCCCTGGCGCTGGGGGCGGTGGTGGCGGCGGCGGGGGCGGGCACGCTGGCGTTCTCGCGGGCGTTGCGGGCGGGCGGGGCGGCGTCCGTACGGGAGGGCGGGCGGGTCTTCGCGGACCGCCGGATGCCGGTGCTGCTGGCCGTGGTGCTGCTGCTCGGCGGGACCATCGGGGCGTTGCAGGTGGGGGTGCCCGCGCTGTCGGCCGCCCGTGGCGTGCCCGCCGCCACCGGGGTGCTGGTGGCGGCGCTCTCGCTGGGCGGCATCGCGGGGGCGGCCGGGTACGGGGCCCGTACGTGGGCGTCCTCGCCGGCGGCGCGGCTGGTGGGGGCGATGCTGGCGCTCGGGGTCGTGCTGACGCCGCTGGCGGTGGTGGAGGCGTTGCCGGTGTTCTGGGTGGTGCTGTTCGCCGGGGGGATGGTGCTGAATCCGGCGTTGACGACGTCGTCGCTGCTGGTGGACCGGTTCGCGCCCGGGGCGCAAGGCGAGGCGTTCGGGTGGTTGTCCACGGCTGTGGGGGTGGGGGGCGCGGCCGGGTCGGGGGTGGCGGGCGTGGCCGGGCAGTGGTTCGGGGCGCCCGCGCCGTTCCTGGTGGGCGCGGCGTCCGCCCTGCTGGGCGCACTGCTCGCGGTCCCCCTGCTCGGCCGGAGGAGGGCGTGACGGCGGTCAGGAGCGGGCCTCGGTGGAGCGGGCGTGACGGCGGTCAGGAGCGGGCTGTGGTGACGGCCTCGGTGAAGCGGGCGTAGCGGTCGAGCTCGGCCGTCACGGGGTCCAGCACGTAGTTCCCGGCGACCTCGCCGATGGCGGCGC
>NZ_JBSFGJ010000091.1:0-27368 GCF_053596515.1 Nonomuraea sp. NPDC001684 | reverse complement strand
GGCCAGGGCGGGCCCGGCGGCACGGGCGGCGTCCGGGCGGAGCCTGGCCACCACGCCGCGCCGTTTGGCGAGCAGCGCGGACGCCTGCACGCGCAGCCGCCCGGCGTCGAAGCCCGCCGGCGGATCCGCCCCGGCCACCAGGCACGCGACGACCCGCCCCTGTGCCTCCGCCAGCCGCGCCCGCGCCCCGTCACTCACCGCGTCCACACGCCGCGCCCGCGCCTCCTCACTCACCGCGTCCGCCCACGGTCTGCTCCACTGAGGACATGGCGGCTCGGATGCGGGTCAGCTCGCCGGCGAGCGCGGCGTCGCCCGGGTAGTCGTCGTCCCACTCCAGCAGCACCCCGGGCGGCCTGGTCCGGGCGCACAGCTCGGTCAGCAGGCCGAGGACGGCCGGCGGCACGGCGGCGGTGTGCGTGTCGTGCCAGATCCCGTGGTGCTCGTGCCCGCCGGCCACGTGCACGTACGCCAGGTGCTCCAGCGGCAGCGCGTCCAGCGCGGCCACGGCCGACAGCCCGAGGTTGACCTGGGCGGCGTACAGATTGGCGACGTCCACCAGCAGCCCCACCCCGGTACGCTCCACGACCTCGGCCAGGTAGCGGGCCTCGGTCAGCTCGTCGTCCGGCCAGCCGAAGATCGCCGCCACGTTCTCCAGGGCCAGCGGCACGGGCAGCGCCTCCTGGGCCAGCCGCACGTTCTCCACGACGATCTCCAGCGACTCCCGCGTCCGCGGCACCGGAAGCAGGTGCCCCGCCTCCACGCCGCCCCCGCGGACGAACGCCAGGTGCTCGCTGACCAGCGGCGAGTCCAGGGCCCGCGCGCAGGCCGCGAGATGGGCGAGCCGGGCCGGGTCCGGCGGCTCGGCGCCGCCGACGCCGAGCGAGACGCCGTGCGGGATCACCGGCACGCCCCTGGACCGCAGCACGCGCAGCGACTCGGGCAGGTCATCGGGGTCGATGTTCTCGGCCACCACCTCGACGAACCCGACGCCCGCCATCCGCTCGATCGTCAGGTCGAGCTCCGGCCGCCACCCGATGCCCACCCCCAGGTCCGGCAGGTCCGGCATGTCAGCTCCCCCCGCCGCCGCAGCCGCCCCCGCAGCCGCCGCCGCAGCCGCTCCCGCCGCCGCATCCCGCCGTGCCGCAACCGCCCGCGCCGGCGCTGTGCGACTGGTCGCCGCCGCGCCGCCGCCTGGGGGCGACCGTACGGGCCGGGGAGCCGTCGAGCGCGAGGACGAGGTTGGCGTCGTTCAGCTCGCCGAGGCCGTACAGCGCGACGGCCACCGGGCCGCTGGACGTGCCCGGCGGGTGGTCCAGCTTGGCCCGGTCGAGCGCGGCCTGCCCGGAAGCGGTGAGATCGGTGGGGAACGTGCGCCGGTGTCCGGCGATGGCGCTCGGCGCGCCCACGACCGTCCCGGCCAGGACGCCGAGCGCGGCCAGGGGAAGCGGCGACGTGCCCTCGACGGCCACCGACAGCGCCTCCACGGCCGCCCCGGCGAGCGCCAGCACCGCCAGCACCCGTAACCGGACGATCAGCCGGTCCACCTGGGTGAAGGAGCCGGTGGGGTGAACCGCGCCGATCCTGCCCAGCCGGTGCCTGAGGGCGTCCAGGGTCTCGCCCTGGCTCACGCGCTCCCTGATCGTGCTCGCCCACGCGCCGGGGTTGCGCTCGACCTCGTCCAGGACGGCGTCCTCGACCGGCTCGCCGGTGCTCCGGGCGCCGGCCACCCGGTGCACCCGTCCGTCGCGGGACACGCGTACGGCCCCTGACGCCGCCAGCAGCCCGACGGCGGTGTCGGCGACGCGCCTGGATCCGCCGGCCAGGAAGGCCAGCTCGTAGGGGCCGAGATCGTGCGGCCGGGGCTCGACGGCGGCCCCCCGGATGGCGGCGTGCTCGCGCCGGACCGCCAGAACGGTGACCCCGGCCGCCACGGCCAGCGCCACCGCGAGGATGAGAAGGAACAGATCCATACGCCCTCCCCTCGTGCGGCCTGTCGGGCCGCGTACCGAGAAGACGTATAAGCAAGGCATAAAGGTTCCGGGCGATCAGAACGCCCCCGCGCGGTGCGGCGGCCAGCACCGCCGCACCGCGCGCGCCCGCTCAGCCGAGCCGGTCGAGCAGGGCGTCGTACTCGTCCCACAGTTCCTTCGGCAGGTGGTCGCCGAACTTCTCGAAGTGGGCCGGGATCAGGGCCGCCTCCTCGCGCCACACGTCGCGGTCGACCGACAGCAGCGTGCGCAGGTCCTCCTCGGACAGGTCGAGGCCGTCGGTGTCCAGCTCGGCGGGCAGCAGGCCGATCGCCGTCGGGTTCGCCTTGGCCTCGCCGTTGAGGCGGTCGACGATCCACTTGAGCACGCGGCTGTTCTCGCCGAAGCCGGGCCAGATGAACCTGCCCTCGTCGTTCTTCCTGAACCAGTTGACGTAGTAGATGCGCGGGAGCTTCGCGCCCTCGACCCGGCCGATGTCGAGCCAGTGGCCGAAGTAGTCGCCCATGTTGTAGCCGCAGAACGGCAGCATGGCGAAGGGGTCGTAGCGCAGCTCGCCCACCTTGCCCTCGGCCGCGGCGGTCTTCTCGGAGGCGACGTTGGCTCCGAGAAAGACGCCGTGCTCCCAGCTCAGCGACTCCGTGACCAGAGGCACGGCGGTGGCGCGGCGGCCGCCGAAGAGAATCGCCGAGATGGGCACGCCCTTGGGGTCCTGCCACTCCGGTGCGATGGTCGGGCATTGGGAGGCGGGTGTGGTGAAGCGGGCGTTCGGGTGGGCGGCGGGCTCGTCGCTGTCGGGCGTCCAGGAGCGGCCCTTCCAGTCGGTCAGGTGCGCCGGGGGCTCCTCGGTGAGCCCCTCCCACCACACGTCCCCGTCGTCGGTCAGGGCGACGTTGGTGAAGATGCTGTTGCCCCAGAGGGTCTTGATGGCGTTGGCGTTGGTCACCTGGCCGGTGCCGGGCGCGACGCCGAAGAAGCCGGCCTCCGGGTTGATGGCGTACAGGCGGCCGTCGTCGCCGAAGCGCATCCAGGCGATGTCGTCGCCGATCGTCTCGACCTTCCAGCCCGGGATCGTGGGCTGGAGCATGGCCAGGTTCGTCTTGCCGCAGGCGCTCGGGAAGGCGGCGGCGACGTAACGGGTCTCGCCGTCGGGCGGCGTGAGCTTGAGGATGAGCATGTGCTCGGCCAGCCAGCCCTCGTCGCGGGCCATGACGCTGGCGATGCGCAGCGCGTAGCACTTCTTCCCGAGCAGCGCGTTGCCACCGTAGCCCGAGCCGTAGGACCAGATCTCGCGGGTCTCGGGGAAGTGGCTGATGTACTTGGTGGAGCTGCACGGCCAGGCCACGTCGGACTGGCCCTGCCGCAGCGGGGCGCCGACGGAGTGGACGGCCTTGACGAAGCCGCCGCGCTGCTCGATCAGGCGCAGCGCCCGGTCGCCCATGCGCGTCATGATCCGCATCGACACGGCCACGTACGCGGAGTCGGTGATCTCGACGCCGAGCTGCGAGATCTCGCCGCCGAGCGGGCCCATGCAGAACGGGACGACGTACATCGTGCGGCCGCGCATGCAGCCCGCGAAGAGCTCGGAGAAGGTCTGGCGCATCTGCGCTGGAGCGATCCAGTTGTTGGTCGGGCCCGCGTCCTCCTCGCGCTCCGAGCAGATGTAGGTACGGTCCTCCACCCGCGCCACGTCGCTGGGATCGGACTTGGCGTAGAAGCTGTTCGGGCGCGCGGCGAGCCGGGTGAGCGTGCCCTGCTCGACGAGGAGGTTGGTCAGGCGCGTCCACTCCTCCTCCGAGCCGTCGCACCACTCGATCCGGTCGGGCTGGGTCAGGGCTGCGATCTCGTTCACCCACGCGACCAATTCGCGATTGCTCGTCGGCGCGGGCACTTCCACGGAAACGGACACGACTGCGACTCCTCCACTCTCTCAGGGCCCAGTCATCATTAACGACGAAGGCGCATGAAAGCCAATTGGCATAGACCTGTTGGCGCGACCGTCGCCGCAGGCAGCGGCCCTGACGATCCGGGGAGCCTACCCAGGACTCGAAGTTTTAAAAGAGGAATTTCGCGATGTCGGTCCAGGCCAATTCGCGTGGTCTAAACCAATTACCTCAGTGGTTTAGTCCAATTTCCCGAGCCGTTTCCGCCGGTGTTCTCAGGAATTGACGTCGGGGCCCGCGTTGCGCACTCTGTCGACGTGCTGGAGGGCGTCGCGCAGCTCGGCCAGCCAGGTGTCGGTGTTCTTGCCGACCAGGCGCACGCACCAGGCGAGCGCGTCGCTGCGACTCCTGGCCACCCCGGCGGCGACGAGCGTGTCGAGCACCTGACGCTCCGACTGACGCAGACGCGTCATCACGGGTACGGAGAGTGTGGTGAACATCACAGTCTCGCCCCCGCACCGCACGCCCCAGGAGACCTTCTGGCGGAACCGGCGCTCCGCCTCGCGGGCGATCTCGATCCGCCGCTCGCGGGTCTCCTCGCGGAACCGGCGGGCCAGCCCCTCGATGAGGGCGAGCCGCTCGGCCTCGGGCGTGTCGGCGAGCGGGTCGGGCAGCGTGCCGAGCACCGCGATCTCCTCGCGGTCACGGACGATCTCGGGGGCCCCGGTGAACCACCCCTCGGGGAGCCGGCCGGTGAACCAGCCGCGGACCTGCGCGCTCATATCGTCTGTTGACATGTAATCACGATTACACAGTTGCGCGCGAAATGCACGAGCCGAACCGCGGATCGTGCGAAGGTTCGTTCAGCGGACGCGGGCGGCCGCGACGGGGCTGACCCGGACGACGCCGGCCAGGTTCCGCGTGCTCAACGGGGAGATCTTGACGACGTCCCCGGTGCGCGGCGCCTGCAGCACCTTCCCGTTGCCCCAGTAGATCGCCACGTGCGAGATGTAACCCGGATTCGTCGGGTCGTTGCGCCAGAAGATCAGGTCGCCCGGTTGCGCCTGCGCCAGCGGCACCTGCGGCCCGGCCACCCACTGCTGGTGGGTCACCCGCGGCATCCGCACGCCCGCCTGCCCGTACGCCCACTGCACCAGCCCCGAGCAGTCGAACGTGTCGGGCCCCTCGGCCCCCCACACGTACGGCCGGCCCAGCTTGGACACCGCGGCCTTCAGCGCCGCCGTGAGCTGTTCCACGGTCATGAACGACCCGGACGGCCAGTTCTTCGGGGTGTCGGCCCTGGGCCGCGGCTGGACGGGGTTGACGGTGGCCACCTGCGTGCCCTTGGGCATCGCGGCCAGGATGGCCCGGCGCAGCGCGTCGGAGTTCGCGCCCGGGGCGCTGACGATGAGCGCGTTGTCGCGCGGGAGGCGCAGCCTGCGCCCGGTCTCCTTGGACACGACCGCGTCGACCGCGCCGAACCCGGTGGTGGCGTACGCGCCGATGCGCAGCGGCCCGGCCGGCCCGCTCACGCGGCTGTGCAGCGCCAGGCCGCCGTCGTTGCCCAGCACGAACGAGACCGCCACGTCGCCGGAGGCCACGTTCTGCCACAGGGCGTCCGACGACGCCGTCACCTTGGGGGTGTAGGCCCGGAACGTGGACGGGTTCACCGCGAGCGTCTGCACCCGCTTGCCGTCGAGCGAGATGGAGGCCGCGTCGGCCAGCTCAAGGGCCCGTACGCCGCGCAGCCCGGCGACCTTGCGCAGCAGCTCGTCGGTGAACGGCTTGCGGGTGAGCACGAAGAGGTTGGGCTTGCGCAGCTTGCCCAGCGGCGCCACGGACTGGTCGGCACGGGACTGGGCCATGAGCGTCTGCTTCGGCACCGGCCGCGCCCGCACCACCTCGACCGGCGCCTGCTCCTCCCCCGTCTGGACCAGCACCAGCACGTCGGTGGTGAGCACGGCCACCAGCATCACCACGATGAAGGGGATGAGCCTGGATAAGTCTCGCCGTTTCCGCGTCTTCACCAGGAAGCTGAGGTCCTGCGCGATTCCCGGCGAACGCGAAAACGCCGCCGGGCCGACGTGGGCCCGGCGGTCAGGATCTGCGGGGGTCAGTTGCCGATGTACGGCACAGCCTCGAGGATCTCGACGGTGTTCTGGCGGCCGTTGGGCATCGAGTACGTCGCCTTCTCACCGATCTTCTTGCCGTTGATCGCCGAACCGAGCGGCGACTTGGGCGAGTAGACGTCGATCGGCGCTCCGCTCTCCTCGCGGGAGGCGAGCAGGAAGGTGACCTCGTCGTCGTCGCCGACGAACCGGATCGTCACGGTCATGCCGGGGCCGACCACGCCCTCGGTCTTGGGGGCCTCTCCCACCTTGGCGTTGTCGAGGATCTGGCGGAGGTGGAAGATCCGGGCCTCCATCTTGCCCTGCTCGTCCTTGGCGGCGTGGTAGCCGCCGTTCTCCTTCAGGTCGCCCTCCTCACGGGCGGCCTCGATCTTCTTGGCGATGTCGACGCGCCCGGGGCCAGAGAGATATTCGTACTCCGCCTTCAGGCGGTCGTACGCCTCCTGCGTCAGCCATGTGACGTTCTCATCGCGAGAGTCGGCCACGGGTTCTCCTTGCTTGCCTAGGGGGCCCTGAGATCACTTGAGGATGTGGACGGTCGAATTGCGAAAGGCTAACAACTCAGCCGTCCGGACGCTTCCCCAAATGTCTCACTATACGAGATTGCAGTACTGGATGTGGACGGAAGTGGCCTCACCACTGGTGTCGAGGCTCTCCTTGAGCTGCTTACTACCCTCACCAGCCGGGATTCTTACTTCCTTGCTGCCGACTTCCGCGTGGTAGACGTCCAGTGCCCTGATCCGGCAGACGGCCACTCTATCGTCGGGCTTGTACACCTCGAAGGTGATCTCCGCGCGCCCGGGCGCGTCGATGCTGAACGAGACGACCTGCGCCGGGGCCTCCGAGCCGCCGCCGGCCGTCATCGACCACATCACCCATCCCCAGCCGCCCGCGACGATGGCCACCAGCACGCCGATCACGACATGCACGACCAGCCGGCCGCCTCTCTTCGGACGGTCGGGGAAGTCGTCGGGTGTGCCGAGAACGGGTCCGTTCCCGACATCTTCGGTGACCATGGCGGAATCTCCCTGCACTCCCTGAGCGTTATCCGAGACAATTGTCGCCCGCGGGGGGCGTGCCCTCGCGACCGCCCAGCAGAAACTAACCTCTCTGGACGAGTGACCGGTCCTCCACCGAGGAGACCCTGTGAGGAGAACGCGCCCGTGAGTGCACCCCTGAGGTTGATGGCAGTCCACGCCCACCCCGACGACGAGTCGAGCAAGGGCGCCGCCACGATGGCGCGTTACGTGCGCGAAGGCGTGGAAGTGCTGGTCTGTACCCTCACGGGCGGTGAGCGGGGTTCCGTGCTCAACCCGAAGATGGACCGGCCCGAGATCGTGGCCAACATCGGCGAGGTGCGCAGGGCGGAGATGGAGCGGGCCCGCGAGATCCTCGGGGTCCAGCAGCGTTTCATGGGCTTTGTCGACTCCGGCCTGCCGGAGAGCGAGGAGGAGGAGCTGCCCGAGGGCTGCTTCGCGCTGCAGAAGCTTGAGGACGCCTCGGCCCCGCTGGTGGCCGCCGTGCGCGAGTTCCGCCCGCACGTGATCATCACGTACGACGACGACGGCGGCTACCCGCACCCCGACCACATCATGACCAACAAGGTCTCCGTCGAGGCGTTCGAGGCGGCCGGCGACCCCGACCGCTACCCCGGCACCGGCGACCCGTGGCAGCCGATGAAGCTCTACTACCAGATGGGCTTCACCAAGGAGCGCTTCGAGGCGCTGCACGAGGCCATGACCGAGCGCGGCCTCGGCTCCCCGTACTCCGACTGGATCTCCCGCTGGGAGGACCGGCCCGCCAAGTGGCCGGTCACGACGCGGGTGCCGTGCGGCGAGTACTTCCAGATCCGCGACGAGGCGCTGCTCGCGCACGCCACCCAGGTCGACCCCGACGGCTTCTGGTTCGTCTGCCCGCGCGAGCTGCAGCAGGAGATCTGGCCGACCGAGGACTACCACCTGGCGCGCTCGCTCGTCGACACCGAGCTGCCCGAGGACGACCTGTTCGCCGGCATCCACGCCGAGGACGTCTCACCCGCCTGCCACTGACCGGACCACGGCATACGGGTGGCAGACTGAAGGTGTGACAGTTCTCGCAGCTGGTGATGTCAGTCCGGGTCTGCTCGGCTTCACCGTCGTCGCCCTCATCGGGCTGGCCCTCTACATCCTCATCAAGTCGATGAACAAGCAGATGTCGAAGATCCAGGTTCCGCACGAGGGCGACACGGACAAGAAAGCCGAATAGATGCCGATCGAAGTAGTCGACAACTCGACGGAGTGCCGCTTCGAGGTCCTCGTCGACGGCAAGGTCGCCGGGTTCGCCGACTATCGACTGCTGCCCACGAAAGTCGTCTTCACGCACACCGAGGTGCTGCCCGCCTACGAGGGCCAGGGCCTGGCGAGCAGGCTCGTGGAGTACGCGCTGCGCACGAGCGTCGACACCGGGCTGCGCATCGTGCCACTGTGCCCGTACGTGGCCCGCTACATCGAGCGTCACCCCGAGTTCAAGGAGTACAGCGACTCGTCAGTCGCGGGGTGACCAGGCGCGTTCCAGGGCCTTGGGCAGGCCCCACCAGCCGAGCGGGGTCAGCACCTCGTCGGCGTCCACGATGCCCAGGTAGGTCCACAGGCTGACCACCGAGGCGAACAGGCCCTCGGTGGCGTCGAGGTCGTCGTCGTCCTGCTCGCCCGACTCGATGTCGTCGGACTCGGCGATGAGCCTGGCCAGGCGTTCCGGCGAGGCCAGCACCCCGGGCCCCATGCGGGCCAGCGCCGCCACCGCGGCCAGCCAGTCGGCGTGCTGGATCGCGCACAGGTTGGCCAGGGCGGTGTCCTCGTGGCCGAGCTCCCCCTCCAGGTCGGCGAACTCCTCCGGCACGTCGTCGGCCTCGGACAGGTCGGAGATCGGCCCGGCCACGCCCGCCGCCACCGCCAGCCACAACTCCCGGTCGTCGTCCGGCATCGGCCGGTCGTCCAACCCGGCGCAGGCGCGCAGCACGTTCGCGGGGTAGCCGGGCAGGTCCAGCAGCACGCGCAGGCGCGCGGCGGCCAGCTCCAGCTCGACCAGCGGCAGCTCGGGCGCCTTGGGCAGCTCGCCGACGATGCGGCGCAGCTCCGACAGCGCGAACGCCTCCTCCTCGTCGAGGGCGGCGAACAGCTCCTCGTCCTGCTCGTCGCTGACCGCGAAGCCGGGCACCCGGCCGTCGGGCAGCGGCGTGGCCAGCCAGTGCTCCTGGAGCTCCTCGTACGCCCGGCGGGCGGCGTGGTCGCCCTGGGCCAGCGCGTCCGGGTCGATCTCCCCGGCGGCGACGCGCTCCTCCAGGAAGGAGACCATGCGCCCGAACATCTCGGCCGCGACCGGGCCGCGCTCGTCCTCCTCGGGCCAGACGAAGTAGCTGGGCGTCATGAGAATCGGCTCGGTGCCGGTGGACTCGACCCAGCGCTGCACGTCGCCGACGGTGGCCACGCCCGCCTCGATGGAGCTCAGCGTGGCCTTGGCGGAGTCCCAGAACGGCTGCGAGAGCGGGTTGCCCGCCGCCACCATGGCCCGCCGCAGATCGGGCAGCGCCACCAGCGCCACGCCCGAGGGCACGGCCAGCAGCGCGCGGGCGACGTCCCTGCGCGTGACGGCGGCGGGCGGGCGGCCGGCGTGGGCGCAGACGTAGTCGATGTCCACGCCCGTAACCTACGCCGTCCGCCCCGCCCGAGTCAGCCGCGGGGTGGCGGGCCGTCCCCGGGGACGCGGTTTAGGGTGAGCGAGGGAGGTCCTGATGAACCGGTTGAACGACGCCACGAGCCCTTACCTGCTGCAGCACGCGGGCAATCCCGTCGACTGGCACCCGTGGGGCGACGAGGCGTTCGCCGAGGCCCGGCGCCGGGACGTGCCGCTGCTGATCAGCGTGGGCTACTCGGCGTGCCACTGGTGCCACGTGATGGCCCACGAGAGCTTCGAGGACGCCGACACGGCCGCCCTCATGAACGAGCACTTCGTCAACGTCAAGGTCGACCGCGAGGAGCGGCCCGACGTCGACGCCGTCTACATGACCGCCACCCAGGCCATGACCCAGCAGGGCGGCTGGCCGATGACGGTGTTCGCCACGCCCGACGGCCATCCGTTCTACTGCGGCACGTACTTCCCGCGTCCCCACTTCCGGCGGCTGCTGGCCGAGATCCACCGGGTGTGGACCGGCGACCGGGAGTCGGTGCTGGCGCAGGGCGCCAAGGTGGTCGAGGCGCTCAACCAGAACACCGCGTTCCCGCGCGGCGCCACTCCGGAGGCGCAGACGCTGGAGCGGGCCGTCGCCAACCTGCGCGAGTCGTTCGACCCGGTCAACGGCGGCTTCGGCGGCGCGCCGAAGTTCCCGCCGTCGATGGTCCTGGAGTTCCTGCTGCGCTCCGGCGAGCGCGAGATGAGCGGCCGGACGCTCGAAGCCATGGCCCGCGGCGGCATCTACGACCAGCTCGGCGGCGGTTTCGCGCGGTACAGCGTCGACGCCGAGTGGGTGGTCCCGCACTTCGAGAAGATGCTCTACGACAACGCCCTGCTGCTGCGGGTGTACACCCACTGGTGGAAGGCGGGCGGCGGCGACCTGGCCCGCCGGGTGGCGCTGGAGACGGCCGGCTGGATGCTGCGCGAGCTGCGCACGCCCGAGGGCGGCCTCGCCTCGGCCCTCGACGCCGACAGCGAGGGCGTGGAGGGCAAGTTCTACGTCTGGACGCCCGAGGAGCTGCGCGAGGTCCTGGGGGACGACGACGGCCGCTGGGCCACCGGCCTGTTCGACGTCACCGGCACGTTCGAGCACGGCACGTCGGTGCTCCAGCTCCCGCGCGACCCCGAGGACCCGGTGCGGTACGCCGGCGTGCGCGGCAGGCTGCTGGCGGCCAGGGAGCTGCGGGTGCGGCCGGGCCGCGACGACAAGGTCGTGGCCTCCTGGAACGGCCTGGCCGTCGCGGCGCTCGCGGAGGCCGGCGTGGTGTTCGAGCGTCCCGACCTGGTCGAGGCCGCCACGGCGGCGGCCGAGCTGCTCGCGGACGTGCACACGAGCGGCGGGCGGCTGCTGCGCACCTCCCGCGACGGGCGCGCGGGCGCCAACGCGGGCGTGCTGGAGGACTACGCGAACGTGGCCGAGGGCCTGATCTCCCTCTACGGCGTGACCGGCGCGACGAGATGGCTCCGGCTGGCCGAGACGCTGCTCGACACGGTCCTCGACCGCTTCTCCGACGGCTCCGGCGGCTTCTACGACACCGCTGACGACGCCGAACGGCTGTTCCAGCGTCCACAGGACCCCACCGACAACGCCACGCCCTCCGGCCAGTACGCGGCCGCGGGGGCCCTGCTGTCCTACGGCGCGCTGACCGGCTCGGCCCGGCACCGGGAGGCCGCCGCGGCCGCGCTCGCCACGGTGTCGGTGCTGGCCGACCGGCACGCCAGGTTCGCCGGCTGGGGGCTGGCCGTGGCCCGCGCGGCGCTCGACGGGCCCGTGGAGGTGGCGGTCGTCGGCAGCCCCGCCGACCCGCGTACGGCCGCCCTGCACCGGGAGGCGCTGCTGGCCGACGTGCCGGGCCTGGTGGTCGCGCCCGGCGACGGCGAGGCCGGCGGCGAGCCGTTCCCCGCGCTGCTGGAGGGGCGCGGCCCCGTCGACGGCGCGCCGGCCGCCTACGTGTGCCGGGGGTTCGCCTGCCGGCTGCCGGTCACCACGGTGGAGGAGCTGCGGGCCGAGCTAGCCGGTGCCTGACGGCCGGCCGAGGTTGTCTCGCTGGGTGTCGCGGCTCTCGTCCGGGGGCCCCAGAGGCTGGTCGGAGGGCGCCGTGGGCGCGTCCTGGGGGCGTTCGTCCTGCCGGTCGCGGCCGGTCCTGCCGTTGTCGCCGGAGCCGTCGTCGGTGGGCGCCTCGGTGACCGTCGGGTCGCCGAACGGCTGCTGATCGGTGGGGCCGGAGTCGGGGTTGCCCCACTCGTTCTGGTCGGCGGGCGGCGTCGACTGCTGGTCGCGGACGTCGCGGCCGCGGTCGGGCGGCGAGTAGGAGGACTCGTAGCCGTACTGGGAGGGCTCGGGGAACTCCTCGACGGGCTCGCCGGCCATGGCCTCGGTCATGAACGCCCGCCAGATCTGCGCCGGGAGCTGGCCGCCGAACTGCGTGCCGTAGCCGGGGATGGTGACGGTCTCGTCGTCGCTGCGGAACATGTTCACGGCGACGGCGAGCTGCGGGACGAACCCGTTGAACCAGACGTTCTTGGAGTCGTCGGTGGTGCCGGTCTTGCCGGCCACCGGACGGTCGTAGAGGCGCGCGGCGGTGCCGGTGCCGTACTTGACGACCTGCTGCATCGCGTAGACGGTGTCGGCGGCGGCCTGCTCCCCAACCACCTTCGTGACGACGGGCTTGACCGTCTTCTTCTCGCCCTTGCCGTCGGTGACCGACTTCACCACGTGGGCCTCCATGTGCACGCCCTTGTTGGCGAAGGTGGAGAAGCCCGAGGCGTTCTGGACGGCGCTGACCGAGGACACGCCGAGCGGGAAGGTCGCGTACGCCTGCTGCCCCTGCAACTGCTCCTTGGGGATGCCCGCGGCCTCGGCGACCTCCGCGACCTTGTTCAGGCCGACCTTCTGGCCGAGGTCGACGAAGGCCGTGTTGACGGAGTTCTGGGTGGCGCTGACCAGGTTGATCTGGCCGTAGGAGCGGCCGCTGTCGTTGGGGATGGGCTTGTCGGCCGAGGCCACGCGCAGCGGCGAGTTGCCGTCGACCCTGGTGGACAGGTCGAAGCCGTTGTCGAGCGCGGCGGCCAGCGTGTACGGCTTGAACGTCGACCCCGCCATCCGCTTGGCCGAGAACGCGTTGTCGTAGTCGCCGACCTGGTCGTGGCGGCCGCCGTAGAAGGCGACGACCTCGCCGGTGGCCGGATCGACGGCGGCCAGCCCGGTGCGCACCTTCTTCGGCGTCGAGGCCGGGAGCACGTCCTTGACCGCCTGCTCGGCCGCCGTCATGAGCTTCTTGTCGAACGTCGTGACGATCTTCAGGCCGCCGCTGTTGATGGTCTCGTCGGAGTAGCCGCGCCGGTTGAGCTCGGCGGTGACCTGGTCGAGCATGTACTGGCCCTGGCCCTTGAGCTCGAACGGCTTCTTGGGCGCCTTGAGCACCGGGAAACGCTCGGCGGCGGCCTGCTGGCGCGACAGCGCGCCCGTCTGGCCCATGGCGTTGATCACGGCCTGCCAGCGGGAGCGGGCCGCGTCGAGGTCGGCGCCCTCGGGGTCGGCGAACCGGCTGGGCTGCTGGATGACCGCCGCCAGGTACGCGCCCTCGGCGACGGTGAGCTTGTCGACGTCCTTGCCGAAGTAGGCGCGCGCGGCCGACTGGACGCCGTTGGCGCCGCGGCCGAAGTAGATCGTGTTGAGGTACTGCTCCAGGACCCAGTCCTTCGACTTGGACTGGTCGACCTTCATCGCGATGAGGATCTCTTTGAACTTGCGGGTGACCGAGCGCTCCTGGCTGAGGCCGCTGTAGTAGTTGCGCACGAGCTGCTGGGTGATCGTGGAGCCGCCCTGGAGCTGCTGCCCGGTGACGGTGGACCAGACGGCCCGCGCGGTGCCCTTGAGCGAGACGCCGCCGTCGTTGTAGAACGAGCGGTTCTCGGCGGCGATGACCGCGTCGCGCACGTGCTTGGGCACCTTGGCCAGCTCGACGTTCCGGCGGTCGACGCCCTGCCGGGCGAGCACCGTCCTGCCGTCGCGGTAATAGATCACCGAGCCTTCGGCGGTGGCCGATTTCTGCGTGCTGTCGGGAATGGGAGTCATCGCCCACGCAATGGCGAAAAGACCGGCAAGCACGGCGATTCCGGCGCCGAAAGAGATCAACACTATTCGGAGTACGCGCCGTTTCCGCATGCCTTTTCCACCACCGCCCCGCATCCGAGACCCCCCTCTGAGACACCCTCGCCCAACCCCCGCAAGCTGGGCGAATGTCAAGGGTAAACGATCGATAACGGTGCCTCGTCCCTAAGCGATGGTACGTCTAGCGCCCGCCGCGGCGCGGAACATCGGCGACCAAAGGCAGCACTCGGTAAGGAACCGGGGTGTCGAGTGCGATGATCGAAGAAGTCCTGAGCACCCCCTGAACATCCACGATTTGGTCGATGACCCGTTGCAGATCGGCATTCGTCCGCGCGACCACCCGGCACAGCAGGTCCGCGCCGCCGGTGATGGTGTGCACCTCCAGCACCTCGGGGATGTGGGCCAGCCGGTGGGCGACCGGGTCGTGCCCGGAGACCTGCCTGATCTCCATGGTGACGAACGCCGTCACGTCGTAGCCGAGCGCCACGGGCGACACGTCGGGCCCGAACCCGGTGATCACACCCCTGGCCACCAGCCGGTCGAGCCTGGCCTGGACGGTGCCGCGGGCGACGCCGAGGCGGCGTGAGCACTCCAGCACGCCCAGCCGGGGCTCGGCGGTCAGCAGCGAGATCAGCCGGGCGTCCAGTTCGTCGATCGTCATGCTGTACAAGTTCTCCGACTCTGACCCGAGATGGGTGGACAGATTGTGCACTCGTTCAAGTAACTGTTGCACAACTCGTCCAGCTAAATCGAGAGTTAGGGGTATGACTGATGTCTTTCCGGTTAACGGCATGGACGCCGTGGTGTTCGCCGTGGGCAACGCCCGGCAGGCCGCCCACTACTACTCGACCGCTTTCGGCATGCGACTGGTGGCCTACCGCGGGCCGGAGAACGGCAGCCGCGACGAAGTCGCCTACGTCCTGACCTCGGGCAGCGCCACCTTCGAGTTCAGGGCCTCGATCCGGCCCGGCACGGACATGGCCAGGCACGTCGCCGAGCACGGTGACGGCGTGATCGACCTGGCCATCCAGGTGCCCGACGTGGAGGCCGGGTACGCCTACGCGGTCGCCCACGGGGCCACCGGCCTGGTGGAGCCGTACACGCTGGAGGACGAGCACGGCAAGGTGGTGCTCGCGGCCATCGCCACCTACGGCGAGACCCGGCACACGCTCGTGGACAGGTCCAACTACGGGGGCGCGTACCTGCCCGGTTACGTGCCGGCCGAGCCGCTCGTCGCGCCGCCCGCGACGAAGACCGGACGCCTGTTCCAGGCGGTCGACCACTGCGTCGGCAACGTCGAGCTCGGCAAGATGGACGAGTGGGTGGAGTTCTACCGCAAGGTGATGGGCTTCACGAACATGGCCGAGTTCGTCGGCGACGACATCGCGACCGAGTACTCGGCGCTGATGTCCAAGGTCGTGGCCGACGGCACCCGGAAGGTCAAGTTCCCGCTGAACGAGCCGGCGATCAGCCGCAAGAAGTCGCAGATCGACGAGTACCTGGAGTTCTACGGCGGGCCGGGCGTGCAGCACATCGCCCTGGCCACCAACGACATCCTCACCACCGTCGACCACATGCGCGCGGCGGGCGTGCAGTTCCTCGACACGCCCGACTCCTACTACGACGACCCCGAGCTGCGCGAGCGCATCGGGCAGGTCAGGGCGCCGATCGAGGAGCTGAAGAAGCGCAAGATCCTGGTCGACCGCGACGAGGACGGCTACCTGCTGCAGATCTTCACGCAGCCGGTCCAGGACCGTCCCACGGTCTTCTTCGAGCTGATCGAGCGGCACGGGTCGCTCGGCTTCGGCAAGGGCAACTTCAAGGCCCTGTTCGAGGCCATCGAGCGCGAGCAGGAACGCAGGGGCAACCTTTAGTTTGTCCCGACTTAGTGGGGGTGATCTGGATTTTATGGGACCACCACCACATTCTGGGCTGATGAGGCGCCGGCGGCGGGGAGCCGCCGGCGCCTCCGGCTCTTCCCCCTCCACGGTGACGAGTCGTCGGGACCGCGTGACCCTGCGTAAGATTCAGGTCACGGGCTGAAGGGGGCTGGTTCACCTATGCGGATCAGAAGACGCGGCGCGGCCGTGCTGGTGGCGCTGATCAGCGTGCTCGCGTGCGCGCCCACCGACGAGCCGCCGCCCCGCTCGGCCGCCGGCCGCCACACGGGCGCGCCGGGCATCGGCGACCCCGACTTCCCGCAGGACGGCAACGGCGGCTACGACGTCGCCCACTACTCGCTGACCGTCGACTACACCCCGGCGACCAAGCGGCTCACCGGCCTGACCAAGATCCGCGCCAAGGCCACCCAGGACCTGTCGAGCTTCAACCTCGACCTCACCGGCCTCGACGTCGCCAAGGTCAGCGTCGACGGCTCGCCCGCGCGTTTCTCCCGCAAGAACGGCGAGCTGACCGTGACCCCGGCCGCGCGGCTCGACGCCGGCTCGCCGTTCACCGCCGAGATCTCCTACTCCGGCAGCCCCACGCCCGCCAAGGACACCGCCAACCTGGGCACGTACGGGTTCATCCCCACCGCCGACGGCGCGTTCGTGGCCTCCGAGCCCAACGGCTCCAAGACCTGGTTCCCCAGCAACGACCACCCGGCCGACAAGGCCACGTTCGACTTCACGGTCACCGTGCCCGCCGGCCTGACCGTCGTGGCCAACGGCGAGCAGAGCGCGTCCCCGTCCACCGCGGGCGGCCGCACCACCTACCGGTGGAGCGAGCGGCACCCGATGGCCACCTACCTCGCCACGGCCACGATCGGCAAGTTCGAGGTGCGTCAGGGCCGTTCGCCGGGCGGCATCCCGACGTACGCGGCCGTCGATCCGAAGTTCAAGACCGGCCTCGACCGCGTCTACAACGTCTCGGGCGAGATCACCGACTACTGGAGCACGGTCTTCGGCGCCTACCCGTTCTCCTCGACCGGCGCCATCGTCGACGACTACTCGGCCGGCTACGCCCTGGAGAACCAGACCAAGCCCCTCTACGGCGGCTTCGACCCCGACGAGGGCATCATCGCCCACGAGCTGGCCCACCAGTGGTTCGGCGACAGCCTGACCATCAAGCGGTGGAAGGACCTGTGGCTCAACGAGGGCTTCGCGACGTACGCGGAGTGGCTGTGGTCGGAGCACCGGGGCAAGAAGACCGCCGACACCATCTTCAAGGACTTCTACAACCGCGGCGTCAAAGACCCGATGTGGTCCTACCCGCCGGGGCGGGCCAAGCCCGGTGACCTGTTCAACGAGTCGGTCTACACCCGCGGCGGCATGGCGCTGCACGCCCTGCGCAAAGCGGTCGGCGACCCGACGTTCTTCAAGCTGCTCAAGACCTGGACCGCCGAACACCGCTACGGCAACGTCACCACGCGGCAGTTCGTCGACCTGTCCGAGCGGCTGTCCGGCAAGGACCTCGACCCGCTCTTCGACGCGTGGCTCTTCCAGCCGCGCCGCCCCACCCTCGCCTGACCTGCGCCGAAACGCTTTCCTTCGCCCGGTCCAAGTACAGGTGTAAGGGCGAACGACGAAGGGAGCGAGGCCAGTGCGCCTCAACGAGGACCCGGCGGCCTTCGAGGCCTTCTACCGCCGCCATGTCGACGTCGTCATGCGGTTCGTGGTCCGGCGGGTGAGCGATCCCCACCTGGCCGCCGACCTGACGGCCGACGTCTTCCTGGCGGCCCTCGACTCGGCCCACACCTACGTGCCGGGCCGGGGCAGCCAGACCGCGTGGTTGTACGGCGTGGCCCGCAACGTGGTGTCGGCCCAGCTGCGCAGGTCGGCCCGGGAAGCGCGGGCGGCCGGCCGGATCGCGGGGCGGCGGCTGATGGACGACGACGACCTCGTCCGGATGGAGGAGCGGATCGACGCCGAGCGCGGGATGCGCGGCGCCCTGGAGGCCATGGCGGGCCTGCCGGAGGGCGAACGCGCGGTGCTGGAGCTCGTGGCGATCGACCAGCTCACCGTCTCCGAGGCGGCCGCCGCCCTCGGCATCAGGCAGGTGACCGCGCGGGTCCGCCTGCACCGGGCCAGACGCGCCCTGGAGAACGTCGCTTCGCCGTCGGCCGTGTACGTGGAGGGACAGGCATGAACACTTTCGAGGAGCGGTTGCTCGGCGCGCTCAAGGCGGAGATGGCGGCCGGGACGCGGCCCGTCATGGCTCCGGTCGTCCGGCGGCCCCGGCGCAGGGCCATGGGGCTCGCCGCCGCGGCTGCGGGGGTCGCCGTGGTCGCCGCGGTGACGGCCACCGGCCTGTTCGGCGCGGGGCCCGCGTACGCGGTGACCGGGACGGCCGACGGCGGGGTCGCGGTGGAGATCAACGCCTTCCGGGACCCCGGCGGGCTGGCCGCCGAGCTGGCGGCGGCGGGGGTCAAGGCGGTGGTGGACTACCTGCCGTACGGCCAGACCTGCAAGGAGCCGCGGGGGCGTCAGGGGGGCGGCGAGGGGCGCTTCGAGGCGAGCATCGGCAGGAGCGGGGACGGGATCTCCTTCCGGATCGCGAAGGGCCAGGTCCCGGCGGGGCGGACCCTGGTGCTGGCGGTCACCCTGGACAGGAGCGGGCCCGAGGCTCCTCCGGTGTCCACCTCGCTGCAGGTCGTCCAGGGGGCGGTGGCCCGGTGCGAACCGGTCGCGATGCCCGTCCCGCCGCCGGGTGACCGGAACGACGACCGTTCCGGCACCCGTACGGAAACGGGCGACGACGAGGGCTCCGGCGTGCACACCCAGCAGGGCTGATCTCCGACTCGGGCCGACCTCCGACGAGGGCGGCCCGGACAGGAACCCGGGCGGGTCGCGGCCTGCGCACCCTCGGCTCGCACCCGCCCGGCGCCCATCCCGCGAGTCGCGGGGGTCAGTCGCGGGTGGAGGGCCAGTAGGCGTCGCCGGCCAGGAGGAGGGCGGCGGCGCCTACCAGGCCGGCCTCCTGTCCGAGGGCGGCGGGCACGACCTTGAGGCGGCGGGCGAAACCCATGCGGGCGTGGTCCCGCAGCGCCTCCTCCAGGGGGCCGAACAGCGGTTCGCCGGCCTGCGACAGTCCGCCGCCGATCGTGACCAGGTCCAGGTCGCACAGGTGGGTGGCGGAGGCGATCGCGATCCCGAGCGCCCGTCCGGCCCGCCGCATCGCCAGCACCGCCACGGGGTCCCCGGCGAGCGCGTCGGCCGCCAGCGCCCGCCCGGTGACCGCCCGATCCTCCATGTACGCCTCCCCACCGTCGGACGCCTTCACGGGCTCGGAGACGGCGGCAGGGGTCCAACCCTGGGTGAGAGCCCAGGTGGTGAGGGCGGGGCCGCGGGCGATCGCTTCCAGGCAGCCGTGGCCGCCGCAGCCGCAGCGGGGGCCGCCGTCCGGTTCGACCACGACGTGACCGATGTGGCCGGCGTTGCCCGTGCCGCCGTTGACCAGGCGTCCGCCCAGGATCAGGCCGCCGCCGACGCCGGTGGAGACCACCATGCCCAGCATGTCGGCGCTGCCCTGGCCGGCGCCCTGCCAGTGTTCGGCGATGGCCAGGCAGATGGCGTCGTTGTGGAGGCGTACCGGTAATCCGGGGAACCGGCCGGCCAGCCGGGCGCGCAGCGGGAAGCCGCGCCAGCCGGGGATGTTGAGCGGCGAGACCTCGCCGTCGGGCCAGGTCATCGGCCCGCCACAGCCCACGCCCACCCCTTCGGCACGCGCCGACAGGGGGTCGATGAGGGTGGTGAGGGTGTGCCAGAGCGTCTCGGCGTCGGCGTTCTGGGGGGTGGCGGCGCGCCGGGAGGTGATCACGGCGCCGTCCGGGGCCACCAGCCCGGCGGCCATCTTGGTGCCGCCGACGTCGATCGCCAGGATCACGACAGCATCACGACAGCTCCGGCTCCGCGGCGCTGGAGAAGACCAGCACGGACGCCGTGAGCCCGTGCACGTGGTTGTGCCCGCCGACCGGCCCGACCTCGCCCGCGGCGAAGAAGCCCGCGACGCCGATCGGTCCCAGCGTGTCGCGCAGGGCGACCGGGTCGTGGTCGGCGGTGCCGAACATCGCCGAGCCCCGGCCGTTGCACGAGAACAGCAACGCGCCGTCGACCTTGCCGAGCTCCTCGCGGTGGGCGTCGAGCAGGTCGTACAGGTCCTCGTCGGCGGTGGCCGCGTCCCTGACCTGGAAGCGCACGGTACGGCCGATCTCCACGATGTCCCCGATGGCCACGGCCTCGCGTTCGGGGTCGATGCCGATGACGCCCCGGATGAGGAAGTCGCCGCGTTCGTGACGTTCGGCGTACTCGTCCATGGCCACGCCGATCTGCAGGCCGGCGGCGACCAGTTCGCGGTCGTCCTCGTCCAGCTCGCTGACGATGTCCTCCAGCCGGGCCAGCGCGGGCTGACCGGCCAGTTCGAGCAGCAGGTTCTCCTCCGAGGCCGTGACCACCATGCTGGGCCCGATCGGGCGGCAGCCCTGGCTGACCACCGTACTGATCTTGATGGGCCCGCTGAGCAGGACGCCGATCGCGCCCTCGGTGTAGATCTTGCCGTCCGCGAACAGCCGTACGGACCCCCTGCCCTGCAACCCGTTGGCCAGGCCGCCGATCAGCGGCAGGTCGCCGAGCACGTCGACCGAGCGCTCCACGAACGCGTCGGTCGGGAAGGTGTACGGGTCGGCCAGCAGGATCGCCACGTGGTCGTCGCCGGTGCGCTCGGGCAGCCCGACGACCACGAACCGGTCCTCGGCCGCCAGCGTCTCCAGGGCGAACGTGGTCAGCCTGGCCCCCTCCAGGGTGGCCGCCCACGCGCTCACCGCGGGCGTCAGCTCGACCCCCTGCCCGTCGCCGATCACACCGGTGGCGCTGCATCCGATCACGTGCGCCTCGGGCGCCAGCTTCATCGCGGCCTGGCCTGCTCTGGCGACGTCCTCGGGGTCCTCGCCGCAGATGAAGAAGCAGACCAGGTCGGCTTGGCCGCTGAGCCTCGACAGTGCCTGACCGACGGCGCTCTCCGCGGCCTCCACCAGGTCGGAACCCACGGCGAGGCCGTCGGCGAAGCGGCTTGTCATCAAGGCCACGCGTCTCGCCTCCCTCGACATGTGCATGTTCCCTAGGGCCGATTCTCCCCACTAAAGGGGGAAGCACGCGTACGAACCGTCACGCAATAGGTCAAGATCCGAAATCTCCGCCAGATGCGAAACTCTCTGCCGCATTTCTCGCGGGGGACGTAGTCTCGATCCCGTGCATCAGCCACGTATTCTCCGCGAGTTGCGGGAGAGCGGCCACGTTCATCGCAGCGTCAAGGCCGAGGTCCGGGAAAACCTGCTGGCCAGGCTGCGGGCCGGCGAGCCCCGGTTCCCCGGCATAGTGGGCTTCGACGACTCCGTCCTGCCACACCTGGAGCGGGCGCTGCTCGCCGGGCACGACCTGGTCCTGCTCGGTGAGCGAGGGCAGGGCAAGACGCGGCTCATCCGCACGATCACCGGCCTGCTCGACGAGTGGACCCCGGTGGTCGAGGGCTGCGAGATCAACGACCATCCGTACGCACCCGCCTGCACGCGCTGCAAGACCCTGGCGCGCGAGCTGGGCGACGAGCTGCCGGTGGCGTGGAAGCACCGCGACGAGCGTTACGGCGAGAAGCTCGCCACTCCCGACACCTCCGTCGGCGACCTCATCGGCGACGTCGACCCCATCAAGATCGCAGAGGGGCGCACCCTCGGCGACCCCGAGACCGTCCACTACGGCCTGGTCCCACGCACCAACCGCGGCGTGTTCTCCGTCAACGAGCTGCCCGACCTGGCCGAGCGCATCCAGGTCTCGCTGCTCAACGTGCTGGAGGAACGTGACATCCAGGTGCGCGGCTACAACCTGCGCCTGCCCCTCGACATCCTGCTCATCGCCAGCGCCAACCCCGAGGACTACACCAACAGGGGCCGCATCATCACGCCGCTGAAGGACCGCTTCGGCGCCGAGATCCGCACCCACTACCCGCTCACGGTCGAGGACGAGCTCACCCTCATCCGCCAGGAGTCGGTGCCCGACATCGGGGCCGACGTGCCGGAGCACCTGATCGAGGTGATCGCCAGGTTCACCCGGCTGGTCCGCGAGTCCACGGCCGTCGACGCCCGTTCCGGCGTGTCGGCGCGCTTCTCGATCGCCGCCGCCGAGACCGCCGCGGCCTCCGCCGTGCGCAGGTCCGCGATCAAGGGCGAGGACCAGGCCGTCACGCGCGTCTGCGACCTGGCCTGCGTCGTCCACAGCCTGCGCGGCAAGGTGGAGTTCGAGGTCAGCGAGGAGGGCAGGGAGACCGAGATCCTGGCCCACCTGCTGCGCCGGGCCACGGCCGAGACGTTCAGGAACAGGCTGGGCGGCATGGACCTGGCCCCGGTGACCGACAAGTTCGCCGAGGGCAACCAGGTGGAGTCCGGCGACATGGTGGCCGCGGCCGAGCTGCTGCACCGGATCGGTCCGGTCAGCGGCCTGGCCAAGATCATGTCGAGGCTCGGCATGGGCGCCGGCGAGGAGTCCCCCGGGCACGCCGCGGCGGCCCTGGAGTTCGCGCTGGAAGGTCTCTACCTGATGCGGCGGCTGTCAAAGGAAGACCTCGACGGGGTCACGATCTACAGGACGTGAACAATCGGGCGGTTTCCCGCGTCGTAGTGTTTGGTTGATCACGACTCCGGGGGGAACCGCCCATGCGCCTGCTCATCCATGCCACCGCCGTCGGCCTCGTCCTGGGCGGCCTCGCGCTTCCCGCGCAGGCGGCCCCCGCCGGGGCAGCCGCCAAGACCGCCTACGGCTACGCCTGGGCCGACGGCAAGGGCAGCCTGCGGATCGTGCCCATGAAGCCCGCCAAGGTGCGGCGCGGCGGCAACGTGCTCTACAAGCTGACCGCGATCCCGGGGGCAGAAGAGCTCAAGCTCGACTACACCCGCGCCGCCTACAGCCGGGTGACGACGGCCTGCGACCTGAAGGAGACCGAGGGCCGGGTCGCGCTGGACCGCGACGGCCTGGGCCGGACGTCGTGCAAGCCCGCCCAGCTCACCGTCGGGCTCCGGGAGGGCGCGGTCCCGCTGCGGGTCGAGTACGAGGGCGGCAAGGCCGTGAAGGCCCAGGAGTTCCTGCTGAACGCCTGGCCGGAGCCGGTCACCGCGCGCGGCTCGGTCAAGCGCGTGGACGACGCGACGGTCCTGTTCAGCACCGGCGGCAAGCAGCTCAAGCTGGGCTACACGTACCTGACGTCCTTCTACCGGGCCACCGCCCGCTGCGGCGACCGCTGGGTGTCCGGGAAGCCGGCCGGCGTCGACAAGCGCGGGCTCGGCACGCTGCCCTGCGAGTCGGCCGATCTGACCAAGGCGCTCAAGGGGGCCGGGCGCGCGGTGCAGGTGCAGGTGAGTTATACGCCCGACGCGAACAGCGCGGTCGAGGTGTGGGAAGTGGCCAGGCGTCCGTAGACGGGCGGGGGCGGGTTGGGGTTAGCGTGGAAGCGTGATGGCCTTCCGCTACGGCGAATACCACGACGGCCCCGACCCCCTGGCCCCTCCTTACGACGTACGCGCGGCCCTCGACGAGATGGGCGACGCGATCCTGTCCGGCTCGACGCCGGTCCACGCGCTGCGCGACCTGCTCAAGCGCGGGCTGCCCGGCAGCCAGGACCGGCGGGGCCTCGACGACATGCTCAAGGAGGTCCGCAGGCGGCGCAGGGACCTGCGCGAGCGCGGGCGGCTCGACGGCACCCTCGAACGCGCGCGGGCGCTGCTGGACAAGGCGATCGGGCAGGAGCGGGCCGAGCTGTTCCCCGACCCGTCCGACGACGCGCGGCTGCGCGAGGCCGGGCTCGACGGGCTGCCGGAGGACACCGCGAGCGCCATCCAGGAGCTGAGCACGTACGAGTGGCGTTCGGCGGCGGCCCGCCAGACGTTCGAGGAGCTGCGCGACCTGCTGCGGCGCGAGGTGCTCGACAGCCAGTTCAGAGGGCTCCGCGACGCGCTGGCCAACCCCGACCCCGAGGCCATGGCCCGCGTCCGGCAGATGATGTCCGATCTGAACGACATGCTGGACAGGGACACCCGGGGCGAGCACACCCAAGAAGACTTTGACGCCTTTATGGCGAAATATGGCGATTTGTTCCCAGAAACGCCCCGGAACCTTGAGGAGCTCGTCGACATCCTGGCCCGGCGGGCCGCCGCCACCCAGCGCATGCTGGCCTCGATGACCCCGCGCCAGCGCGAGGAGCTGTCCAGCCTCATCAACCAGACCCTCGACCAGGCCGGCCTGTCCGACCAGATGCGCCGCCTCGGCGAGGCCCTGCACGCCCGCCGTCCCGACCTGGCCTGGAACGCCCCCGAGCGCCTGACCGGCGAGGAGCCCCTGGCCATGGGCGACGCCGTCACCGCCCTGGAGGAGCTGGCCGACCTCACCCAGCTGGAGACCGCCCTGCGCCAGGACTACCCGGGCGCGCGGCTCGACGACATCGACGAGGCCGCCGTACGCCGCGCGCTGGGCCGGGCGGCGGTCGACGACCTGGAGGCGCTCAAGCGCATCGAACGCGAGCTGGAGGAGCAGGGCTACCTGCTGCGCCGCCGCGGCAAGCTGGAGCTGACCCCGAAGGCGGTCCGGCGGCTCGGCGAGACCGCGCTGCGGCGCGTGTTCTCCTCCCTCGACGCGGGCCGGCGCGGCGACCACGACCAGCACGACGCGGGCTCGGCCGGCGAGCTCACCGGCTCCACCCGGCCGTGGCGCTTCGGCGACGAGCAGCCGATCGACGTCGTCCGTACGCTGGTCAACGGCGTGCGCAGCGGCGGCGTGGCGACCACCCCGCAGGACGGGCGGGCCCGGGTGCGGCTGTCCGTCGACGACTTCGAGGTCTCCGAGACCGAACGCCGCAGCGCGGCGGCGGTGTGCCTGCTGGTCGACCTGTCGTACTCGATGGCCCTGCGCGGCACGTGGGCCGCGGCCAAGCAGACGGCGCTGGCCCTCCAGGCGCTGGTGGCCTCCAAGTTCCCGCAGGACGCCGTGCAGATCATCGGCTTCTCCAACTACGCCAGGGTCCTGCAGCCCGACGAGCTGGCCGGCCTCGACTGGGACATGGTCCAGGGCACCAACCTCCACCACGCCCTCCTGATCGCCGGCCGCCACCTCGACCGCCACCCCGACTTCGAGCCGGTGGTGCTGGTGGTCACCGACGGCGAGCCGACCGCCCACCTCATGCGCAACGGCAGGTCGGCCTTCGAGTGGCCGCCGTCGCACGAGACGCTGGAGCTGACGCTGGCCGAGGTGGACAAGATGACGCGACGGCGGGCGACGATCAACGTCTTCATGCTGGCGGCCGACGACCGGCTGAAGGAGTTCGTGGACGAGGTGGCCCGCAGGAACGGCGGCCGGGTGTTCTCACCGAGCGCCGACCGGCTCGGCGAATACGTCGTCAGCGACTTCCTCCGCCTCCGCCGCTCCCGCTGATTCGTGCAAAATGCGGCTGAACAACGTCAAACAGAAGGGGCTCCGGCCGACGACATCGACCGCAGATGTTCGCGCGCGGTACGCACCTCCGGAATACGGTCCCACTTGGCGGTCGCGGCGATGATTTGTTCCACCCGATTATTCACGCGCGCGCTGCCGACGAACGGCAGCGCGCGGGTGAGAATCTGCATGTGATGCACGGCGAGCGCCGGTTTGCCCGCGCGTACCGCTGTCTGCGTCTGCCTTCCGAGATATTGGGCGCGGAAAAGAGGAGACCATTGCGCCATGGCCTCCGCCGCCTCCCGCAGGAGCCGATCCGCCTGGTTGTAGTGGCCCAGCCTGCTCAGACCGATCGCCACGTCCCCGCCGAGAGCAGCCTCGGCGAACGGGCTCAGACCGGACGTGCCCAAGGCGCGATCGAGGGCTTCGCGGGCCTCCCGCTGGTTGCCGTTGATACAGGCCAGGGCACGGCCGAGCCGCATGTGCAGACTCGACAGGCGGCTCGGCGGGAGGTCTGGAATGCGCAGGCCCCGCTGGGCATGCCGGGCCGCGCGCAGCGGATCGCTGCGATAGAGGCTGACCCGGCTCAGGGCGTCGTACGCCCGAGCCCGCGCTGACGGATCCTCGGCCTGGTGGGCGAGGTCGAGGGCGATCGTGCTCGCACGTTCTGACTGGGCGAGCCGGCCGGCGTCGTACAGCGCGATGCCTGCCTGGTACATCAGGTCGGACGCCACACCTTGGAGCTCGTGGCCCGCGGAGCCGATCTGCAGGTGGGCGACGCGCTTCACGTGCCCGAGGGCGCGGGCCGCGAGAGGCAGCCCGCCGAGTTCGTAGCGCCCGCGCGCCAGGCTGTCTGACAGGGCACGCACGTAGTCGGGGTCGAGGTAGGGATCGGAGTCGGCGGCGGACGCGACGAACACGACCGATGCGGCTGCCGACAAGAACTCCCGGCGTTCCACAGGCTCCTCCACGGAGGGTGTAAACCGTACCTCCCACCCCACACGCGCGAGCAGTTCCTTCGCCCGCGCCAGACCTGTGTCGGCGACACCGTTGCAGACGCGCGAGATCCACGCCTGCGACACTCCCAGCTCGCGGCCGAGCTGCTGCTGGGTCCAGCCGCGCTGTTTCATGATCGCCGTAAGGGCTTCGGGCAGTGACCGAACGTCCACCAGCCGAGCGTATAGCGGAGAGGTATTGGCCCGTAGGGCCTTATTCCTCTGAGGAATACCCCGCCTGGTCTGCCGAAAAACGACGGGGAAACATGGTCGTGCACCCCAGGGAGACACAGCTGAACGGCGACGACCAATGATACGCAAGCTCTTGGAACGGATGCCCGAAAAGCCGGGCGACGGAGACGTCCCCATCAATGACAGGACAGCAGGCAGGTACATCATCGCCTTGCACGAACTCCGTCGATTGCTGACTAAACGGGGAGTTCGCACTCTGGCCATCGACGAGCGATACAGGCTCACTCTCAAGGCTGCGGGCCGAGGTTGCGGCAGCCGGTTGGAACGGCACCCGCCCGAACTCGTGGTCTACGCCGACAAAGGCGGGCGCGTCGCGACCGTCCGCATGGCCCCTCGGACAGGGAAGTACGTGCTGGAGCTGGACGTGGGCGGCCTTCCGCTCCCCAACGGACCTCTCCCGCGCCTGGCCGCACTGCCGGAGGAGGCCGCCGAGCTGATCCTCGGACACATCGCGGGCCCGTCATGAACCTTGCGGACCTCCACCGCCGATACGGGCACGATTGGCACATCGTGCCCCTGCCCTACGGCGCCGCCGCCTGGAGACGGCAACCGCCCACCCTTGAGCAGTTCAGGCAAGGGCTGCTGCACTCGCTCGTCGGCGTGGACCATGACCACTTGGGCGGCCAACTCGCCCGTCAGGCGGAGCTCCAGACGCAACGCCCGGGGCCTCTTCCGTCGAGCACGCTCCCTCGTCCAGCGGGAGTCGCCGACGACCGGCTGTGAGTCGTCAGATGGCCGCGAGGAGGGTCGACAGCCTTCCCGCGGATGGGCGGAGGGAGGTGCCGCAGGCGTCTCGGGCGACGGCAAGAGAAGCCGGTCTAGGCGGCGGCAGGAACACCTTCTCCAACGCATGACCGGGAAGGAGGCAGGTGACCTCCGGGGGGCCGGGGGCGGGAGCCC
>NZ_JBSFGJ010000090.1:0-27382 GCF_053596515.1 Nonomuraea sp. NPDC001684 | reverse complement strand
GGCCCAGGACGCCGCCCTCTCAAGGCGGTAGCGCCGGTTCGAATCCGGTCGGGACTACCACGATCACAAGCTGTGCGAAGGTCCCGTCGTCTAGTGGCCCAGGACGCCGCCCTCTCAAGGCGGTAGCGCCGGTTCGAATCCGGTCGGGACTACGTTCACCCAAACGCTCCGGCGCGTCAAGCACCGGGGCGTTTTTCGCGTTCCCAGGGACGCTCGAAAACCCGAGGGACGCTCGAAAAACGGAACAGGGCCCCGCGCGGATCGTGCGGGGCCCTGGCCGTGGTGGCCTCAGGCCGAGGAGCGGGCCTTGAACAGGGCGCGGCGGGCCGCCTTGGCGATCTGCTTGTCGGGGTGGACCTGGGAGATCAGGTCGAGCAGCTCCTCGACGTGCGCGTGCGGGATCTTCCAGATCACCTCGAGAAGACCGTTGACCATGTCGGGCCCGATGTCCCGCAGGCTGCTGACGAACTCCGAACGCCCCAGCCCGGCCGAGATCGTCCACATGTCGAGGATCAGCCAGTGGGTGTCGTCCTGGGTGGGCTCGGGCGCCCCCTCGACCCCGAGCTGGCTCAGGTGCGTCGCCGCGTACGGCCGCAGGGACGGCTGCTTGAGCGCCTCCTGCCAGGCCGGGACGGCGGCCTCGCCCAGCGTGCCCACCACGCTGGCCGCCTGCACCCGGATCAGGGCGTCGCTCTCGTCCTCGGCCGCCGCGTCGAGCAGCTCCTCGGCTGCCTTGGCCGGCTCCCTGAGCCGCATCCAGGCGGCGAACTCGGCGTCGGCCTCGTCCTCGGGCAGCTCGGCGCTCAGCGCCAGCAGCTCGTGGGCGCTCATCGACTCGATCGCGGGCCGGGCGTCGACCTCGATGTCGGCGTCGTCCACCAGGTGGACGACGCCCTCGGTGCCCAGCGGGGTGAGACGCACGGTCGTGCCCTCGACCTCGACCATGCCGTAGCCGGTCAGCCAGTCGATGGCGGGGGCCAGCGGGTCGCCGGCCGCCTCCCAGGCGTCGCCGCCCAGCTCGTCGAGGTCGGCGGCGGCCTCGGCCAGCTCGCGGGCCAGGTCGTCGCGCTCGCGCGAGCCGCCGGCCAGCAGCAGCCTGACCAGCAGACCCCGGGTCAGGCCGGCCAGCGCCATCGTCAGGTCGTCGTCGTCGAGTTCGGGGTCGCCGTAGTCGACCGAGTGCAGGCCGAGCATCCAGGCGTCGAGGACGTCCTCGTCGTCGTCGAACGGCCACTCGGAGGTGTCGTCCTGGACGGCCACGGTGTTGCCCTCGCCCGGTTCGAGGAACTCCAGGTCGACGGCGAGGTTCCAGATGTTCCAGAGCTGCGGGACCGCCTCGGCCACCGGGCCGTCGGTCTCGGGCCTGGGCAGGCCGACGGCGGCCAGCGCCTCCTCCACCTCGGCGTCGGTGAGCAGGGTGTCCTCGCCGACGCGGCGGCCGGAGCCGACCCACAGCGCCAGGTCGCGGGCCTTGGCGACCAGCGGGGACCGGCGGGCGGCCGCGGCCAGCTCAGAGTCGGGGCGCAGCCTGATCGTGTCGAGCTCGGCCAGCTCGTCGGCGAACGCCTCGAAGTCGCCCAGGTCGCCGGTCTCCTCCTCGTCGTCACCCGCGCCGTCGTCGTCGAGCAGGTCTTCCATGAGTTCGACGAACTCGTCCTCGACGTCGTCGAGCTCGGCCTGCAGGTCGGCGAGGGAGTCGGAGCCCTTGGCGAGCCTGCCGGTCTGGGAGAGGAACGTCAGGTACGCGTCGACGGCGGGCAGCATGCCGTCGGCGGCGGCGTCGGGATCCTCCACGACCTTCGGCATGCGGTCGAGCAGCAGGTTGCGCAGGTCAGCACGCTTCCACGTGCCGAGGTCCTGCGAGAAGGCGAGACGGTGCCAGAGTGCGGCAGGCCCCACGAGCTCGGGGTCGCTTCCGGGCGCGTTGGAACGCGCCCACAGGATGAACTCTTCGAGCAGGGGTCGCAGCTCAGTGGCGGCTACCTCGATGCGATCTGTCACGCACTCAGGCTAGTGCGCCCGCGAGGCAGTCGGCCCCCGAAATACGAGCTTTCGCCGATCATGACGTGCGGCGCATGGCCTCGGTGATGCGTTCGGCGGCCGCCATGACGGGCACGGCGTGCAACCGACCGGGCGCCCGGGTGAGCCGCTCGATGGGCCCGGAGACCGAGACGGACGCGATCACCTTGCCTCCGCTGCCCCTTATGGGGGCGGACACGCTGGCCACCCCCTGCTCGCGCTCGCCGACGCTGTGGGCCCACCCGCGGCGGCGCACGGAGGCGAGGGTGGCGGCGGTGAACTTGGCGCCGCGCAGGCCCCTGTGCAGCCGGTCGGGCTCCTCCCAGGCCAGCAGGATCTGGGCCGCCGAGCCGGCCGTCATCGGCAGCGCCGAGCCCACCGGGACGGTGTCACGCAGGCCGCTGGCCCGCTCGGCCGCCGCCACGCAGACCCGCTCGTCACCCTGGCGCCGGTAGAGTTGCGCGCTCTCGCCGGTCAGGTCGCGCAGCTGCATCAGCACGGGCGAGGCCACCGCGAGCAGCCGGTCCTCGCCGGCCGCCGTGGACAACTCCGCGAGCCGCGGCCCGAGCACGAATCTGCCCTGGGTGTCGCGGCTCACGATGCGGTGGTGCTCAAGTGCGACGGCCAGCCGGTGGGCCGTGGGGCGGGCCAGGCCGGTGGCCTGGACGAGCTGAGCCAGGGAAGCGGGACCCGCTTCGAGGGCATTGAGTACAAGAACGGCCTTGTCGAGTACTCCGACTCCGCTAGAGTTGTCCATACACCGATACTGCCGTCTCGACATATGAGAAAGCAAGTCGGAGGCAATCTCAAGGAGGAGATCATGGGCCGCACACTGGCCGAGAAGGTCTGGGAGCAGCACGTCGTCCGCCGTGCGGAGGGCGAACCCGACCTGCTCTACATCGACCTGCACCTCATTCACGAGGTGACCAGTCCGCAGGCGTTCGACGGACTCCGTCTCGCCGGCCGGAAGGTGCGCAGGCCCGATCTCACCATCGCCACCGAGGACCACAACGTCCCGACCGTGCTCGGCCCGATCTCCGACCCCGTCTCTAAGGCCCAGGTCGAGACGCTGCGCAAGAACGCCGCCGAGTTCGGCATCAGGCTGCACCCGATGGGCGACGCCGGCCAGGGCGTGGTGCACATCATCGGCCCGCAGTTCGGCCTGACCCAGCCGGGCATGACGATCGTCTGCGGCGACTCCCACACCTCCACCCACGGCGCCTTCGGCGGCATCGCGTTCGGCATCGGCACCTCCGAGGTCGAGCACGTGCTGGCCACCCAGACGCTGCCCGCCTACCGGCCGAAGACGATGGCCATCGAGGTCTCGGGCGAGCTGCCCGCCGGCGTCACCGCCAAGGACCTGATCCTGGCGATCATCGCCAAGATCGGCACCGGCGGCGGCCAGGGCTACATCGTCGAGTACCGCGGCGAGGCCGTGCGCAAGCTCTCCATGGAGGGCCGCATGACCGTCTGCAACATGTCCATCGAGGCGGGCGCCCGCGCCGGCGTGATCGCCCCGGACGAGACCACGTTCGCCTACCTCAAGGGCCGCCCGCACGCCCCCGAGGGCGAGCTGTGGGACCAGGCCGTCGAGTACTGGAAGTCGCTGCGCACCGACGACGACGCCGTGTTCGACAAGGTCGTGGAGATCGACGCCTCGACGCTGACCCCGTACGTCACGTGGGGCACCAACCCCGGCCAGGGCCTGCCGCTGGGCGAGTCCGTGCCGAGCCCCGACAGCTTCGCCGACCCGGTCGAGCGCTCGGCCGCCGAGCGCGCCCTTGAGTACATGGGCCTGACCGCGGGCACGCCGCTGCGCGAGATCGAGGTCGACACCGTGTTCGTCGGCTCGTGCACCAACGGCCGCATCGAGGACCTGCGCTCGGCCGCCGAGATCCTGCGCGGCCGCCAGGTCCGCACCCGCACGCTGATCGTGCCCGGGTCGATGCTGGTCAAGCTCCAGGCCGAGCAGGAGGGCCTGCACGAGGTGTTCAAGGCCGCCGGCGCCGAGTGGCGCGAGGCCGGCTGCTCGATGTGCCTCGGCATGAACCCCGACACGCTCAAGCCCGGCGAGCGCAGCGCCTCCACCTCCAACCGCAACTTCGAGGGCCGCCAGGGCAAGGGCGGCCGCACCCACCTGGTGTCGCCGCAGGTCGCCGCCGCGACCGCGGTCACCGGCCGCCTGACCGCCCCCGCCGACCTGTAAGGGAGAACCAGACCGATGGACGCCTTCACCACCCACACCGGTACGGCGGTGCCGCTGCGCCGCAGCAACGTCGACACCGACCAGATCATCCCGGCCGTCTGGCTCAAGCAGGTCAGCCGCACCGGCTTCGAGAAGGGCCTGTTCGCCGCCTGGCGCGAGGACCCGACGTTCGTCCTGAACGACCCCTCCTACGAGGGCGGCTCGATCCTGGTCTCCGGCCCCGACTTCGGCACCGGCTCCTCCCGCGAGCACGCCGTGTGGGCCCTGCAGCAGTACGGCTTCCGCGCCGTGATCGCCGCCCGCTTCGGCGACATCTTCCGCAACAACTCCACCAAGATGGGGCTGCTGCCGGTCGTCCTGCCCGCCGAGAAGGTCGAGGCCCTGCAGGCCGCCGTCGAGGCCGACCCGACGCTGCAGGTGACCGTCGACCTGCTGGAACGCCAGGTCCGCTGGGCCGGCGAGGTCGTGCCGTTCGAGATCGACGACTACACCCGCTGGCGCCTCACCGAGGGCCTGGACGACATCGGCCTGACCCTGCGTCACGCCGACGACGTGGCCGCGTACGAGAATGGTCGGCAGCCATGGCTGCCGACGACCGTCTAGAGGACGACGAACTGGCGCGGCGGTTGCGCGAGGCGCACCGCCGCGTCCGCATGCTCCCCGCCGCCGACAAGGAACGGGCGGCCCGCCGTTACCTGTCCATCTGCGATCTCGCCAAGCGCGATCCGGAAAGGGCGGCCGCCCGGCTCGACGCCTTTCTGGGCGCCCTCGACACGCCACGCGAGGGGGAAAACACGCAGGGTGATTGAGTTCCCCCGCGATCCCGCCTACTTTCGAGCGCGTAAGGGGTTTCTACGTCGAACTCGAGAGCTGGAACCCCGAGCCGTCACTGGGGGAGCAGGACTTTCATGAACAAGCGAGAGCTCGTCGACGCCATCACCGATCGGGTGGGCGACAAAAGGACGGCCACCGAGGCCGTCAACGCGGTCATCGAGGCCATCCAGAAGGCCGTGGCGAGCGGGGACAAGGTCTCCATCACGGGCTTCGGCGCGTTCGAGATGGTGAACAAGCCCGCCCGCACTGCCAGGAACCCGTCGACCGGCGCCGAGATCAAGGTCGCCGAGAGCTGGGCGCCCAAGTTCCGTCCCGGCTCCGAATTCAAGGACCTGGTGAACGAGGGCGGCAAGCAGATCGGCAAGAAGAAATAGTCTCAGCGGACATCACGCCCGGGCGGCCCACGCCCGGGCGTTCGCTGTTTTCCGGGACCGCGTCGTCATTCGGGCGCGGGAATCGGGAACGTCGACAGCGTGATGTAGGTGATCTGCCCGCCGTCGGTCGCCAGGTTGACCCGCTGCCCCGTGCGCAGCAGCAGCAGCGGCCCCGCGTCGAAGGCGCGCGTGCCGAACTCCAGCACCGTCCCGTCGTCGAGGAAGACCGAGCCGGAACGGGTGACCTCGTCGAAGCTGCGTACCGTCGCCTGCACGCCGTCCAGCCTAAGCCGACCGCCGTCCGGCGGGCGAGAGGCGGCCCGGAGGGTCACGCCCCCGGCCACAGGTCGGCGACCACCGCCGCCGTGTGCGGCCCCAGGCCCAGGGCGAGGGCCGCGCGCAGGTCGTCGGGGGTGTCCACGTCCCGCCGGAGCGAGTCGATCCCCGGCACGCACAGCTCCTTCGCGCCGCCGGCCAGGTGCTTGGCCCGCGACTCGCCGCCGAACCGCGGCGTGAACGGCCGCCCGGCCAGCACGCCGTAGAAGGTCGTGCCGACCTCCTGGGCGTCCGGCACGAACGACTGGTCGAACTCGGCCGCCGCGGCCAGCGCCGTCGCCAGCTCGGCCGGTCGCAGGGCCGGCAGATCGGCCTGGAGCGCGCCCACCGCCGCACCGGGCGCGACGCGTACGGCATGGGCCGCGCCCGTGCGCAACGCGGTGTTGAGCCCGCGGTCGGGGTCGTGCACCACCTCCGCGCCCAGCGCCCCCAGCGGCCCCGCCGCGGCCGGATCGGCGGTCACCACGATCACCCGCGCCACCGCCGGGCAGGCCAGCGCCGCGGCCACGGTGTCGCAGGCCACGGCCACGGCCAGCCGCGTACGGTGTGGACCCGTCGCGGCCGCCAGCCGCGTCTTCGCCGCGACCAGCGTCTTCACCGGAATGACCAGAGACCAGCGGTTGCTCATAGGCTTAAGCATCTCGCCTCGACATCCCACGCGGCCAACCGGGAGACTTGGGGCGCACACCGTACGGGTTGGAGGAGACCATGAGCCGCCCCACGCGACCTTCGCGTTTCTGGGAGTCATTCGCCGTAGCGGTGGTCAAGCCGCTGTCGTGGCTCCTGGTCAAGAAGGACTGGCGCAACGGCGAGCGACTCCCGCGCACCGGCGGCATCATCATCGCGGCCAACCACCTGTCCTGGAGCGATCCCGTCCTGCTGTCGCACTTCCTGTTCAACAACGGCCGCTGGCCGGTCATCCTGGCCAAGGCCGTGCTGTTCAAGGTGCCCTTCCTGGGCCGGGCGCTCAACGGCCTGCTGGCCATCCCGGTCGAGCGGGGCAGCAGCGAGGCGGCCAGGTCGCTCAGCTCGTCGGCCCAGCGGCTGCGCGACGGCGCGGCCATCCTGTTCTACCCCGAGGGCACCTGCACCCGCGATCCCGAGCTGTGGCCCATGGTGGGCAAGACCGGCGCCGCCCGGCTGGCGCTGGAGAGCGGCGCCCAGGTCATCCCCATCGCCCACTGGGGCGCCCACGAGCTGCTCCCATACGGCGCCAAGAGGCCCAGGCTGTTCCCGCGCAAGACCTTCCACGTCACCGTCGGCCCGCCGGTCGACCTGTCCAAGTACGAGGGGCAGCCCCTGCGCGCCAGTGTGCTGCGCGAGGCGACCGCCGACATCATGGCGGCCATCACCGAGCAGCTGACCGAGCTGCGCGGCGAGAAGGCCCCCGAAACTCCCTACGATCCCGCCAGGCGGTGATGGCATGACAAAGGCAGCCGTTCTCGGCACGGGCTCGTGGGGCACCACGTTCGCCATGGTCCTCGCCGAGGCGGGCAACGAGGTCACGCTGTGGGGGCGCAGGCCGGAGCTGGTCGAGGCGATCGACAAGGACCACGCCAACCCCGACTACCTGCCCGGCGTGACGCTGCCCGAGGCGCTGCGGGCCACCACCGACCCCGTGCGCGCGCTCGACGGCGCCGACTTCGTGGTGCTGGCCGTGCCCTCGCAGATGTTGCGGCCCAACCTGACCGCCTGGCGCGAGCACATCCCGCCGAACGCGGTCCTGGTCAGCCTCATGAAGGGCGTAGAGCTGGGCACGACCAAGCGCATGAGCGAAGTGATCCGCGAGGTCGCCGAGGTGCCCGAGGAGCGGGTCGCGGTGGTGTCCGGGCCCAACCTGGCCAAGGAGATCGCCCACCGCCAGCCCGCCGCCACGGTCGTCGCCTGCACCGACGAGTCGGTCGCCGAACGCCTCCAGGCCGCCTGCCACCTGCCGCCGTGGTTCCGGCCGTACACCAACACCGACGTGGTCGGGGTCGAGCTGGGCGGCGCGGTGAAGAACGTGATCGCGCTGGCCGTGGGCGTCTCGGCGGGCATGGGCATGGGCGACAACGTCAGCGCCATGCTCATCACCAGGGGCCTGGCCGAGATCTCCCGCCTGGGCGCCGCGCTCGGCGCCGACCCCCACACCTTCGCCGGGCTGGCCGGCATGGGCGACCTGGTGGCCACCTGCACCTCGCCGCTGTCGCGCAACCGCACCTTCGGCGAGAACCTGGGCCGCGGCATGACCCTCGCCGAGGTCGTCGCCGCCACCAAGCAGACCGCCGAGGGCGTGAAGTCCTGCGAGTCCGTCCTTGAGCTGGCCAGGAAGCACGACGTCGAGATGCCGATCACCGAGGTGGTCGTCGGGGTCGTGCACGACGGCATGTCGCCGTCGGAGGCGGGCATGCTGCTCATGTCCCGCTCGCCCAAACCCGAACGGTACGGCCTGTGAATCCGGACGCCACCGCGCGCTCGACTCGCTGTCAGGGGGACACCCCGGTAGATTCGGACGTCATGAGCAAGCCACGCGTCGCCGTCGTTTTCGGAGGTCGCAATTCTGAGCATGCCGTGTCCCTCATGGGCGCGGGCAGCGTGCTGGATGTGATCGACAGGAGTAAGTACGAGGTGATCCCGGTCGGGATCGCCCAGGACGGCAGGTGGGTGCTCGCCGCGTCCGACCAGCGGTTCGCCATCGAGGCCGGGGAGCTGCCCGCGGTCGACACCTCCGGAGCCGCGCTCGCGCTGCCCAGCGGCGGCGCCGGGCTGGTGGCCTACGACCCCGGGAGCATCCCGGTCGAGCTCGGCACGGTCGACGTCGTCTTCCCCGTCATGCACGGCCCGTTCGCCGAGGACGGCACCATCCAGGGCCTGTTGGAGATGGCCGGCGTCCGCTACGTCGGCTCCGGCGTGCTGGCCAGCGCCGTCGGCATGGACAAGGCGCACATGAAGACCGTGATGGCCGCCGCCGGGCTGCCGATCGGCCGTTACGTCGTCGTCCGCGACCGCGACTGGCGGCTCAACCGCGAGTGCGTGCTGAAGGAGGCCGAGGAGCTCGGCTTCCCGGTGTTCGTCAAGCCCGCCAGGGCCGGCTCCTCGCAGGGCATCTCCAAGGCCCACGACCGCGCCGAGCTGGAGGCGGCCGTCGAGTCCGCCCGGGTGCACGACCCCAAGGTGCTGATCGAGGCCGCGATCGAGGGCCGCGAGATCGAGTGCGCGGTGCTGGAGTCGCTCGGCGACGAG
Source organism: Nonomuraea sp. NPDC001684 (assembly GCF_053596515.1). Taxonomy (NCBI): domain Bacteria; kingdom Bacillati; phylum Actinomycetota; class Actinomycetes; order Streptosporangiales; family Streptosporangiaceae; genus Nonomuraea; species Nonomuraea sp. NPDC001684. Next base: position 18,391 of record NZ_JBSFGJ010000090.1, on the reverse strand, counting down.
CCCGCCGCCGCGTCGATCCCGGGCGAGGTCAAGGTCGAGGGCGGCCAGGAGTTCTTCGACTTCGAGGCCAAGTACTACCCCGACCAGATGTCGCTCACCGTGCCCGCCGACATCCCGGCCGAGACCGCGGAGGAGCTGCGCGCGATGGCCGTACGGGCCTTCGAGGCGCTCGACTGCGAGGGTCTGTCCAGGGTCGACTTCTTCTACACGCCCGACGGCCGGCTGATCTTCAACGAGATCAACACGATGCCCGGGTTCACCTCGTTGTCGGTCGCGCCGCAGCTCTGGGCGGCCTCGGGGCTGTCGTACCCGCAGCTGGTCGACCGGCTGATCCAGCTCGCGCTGTCGCGCTCACCCGGCCTGCGTTGAGACGGCCCGCCCGATCGGCCCCGACAGCTCGGCCAGCACGTCGGGCGCCGCGTGGTCGCCGCCGACCGTGACCTCCACGTACGTGGGCGCGGCCACCGCGGTGAACAGGGTTGGCTTGCCCGGATCGGCGAACCAGCCCACCCCGTCGATCTCCCGGAGCTGGTCGGTCGGCGCCATCCGGGCAGGCCGCGGCACACCACAGCGCACCGCGATGGACGCCTCCCCCCAGACCGCCACGTACGGCGAGGCCGGCTCCGACGTGCCGCGCTCGGCGCCGTCGAGCGTCTTGGGCAGCAGGGACGCGAGCCTGTCACAGGCCGCCGCAGCCTCCCCCGAAGGCTTGGGCGGATCGACCTGCACCACGCCACCGCAGCCGGCGAGTGCCAGAAGAAGGAACAGAACGGCGGCGGCGCGCATGGAACCCAGACCTCGAATGTGTCAGATATGAACGATCGGACACGTAAGAGTACGCGTGATCCCCTCCACCGCCTGAATCTGCGCCACGACCAGCTTGCCGAGCTCGTCGACGTTGCGCGCCTCAGCGCGGACGATCACGTCGTAGGGCCCCGTCACGTCTTCCGCCTGGGTGACCCCCGGAATTCCGGAGATCTCCTCGGCAACGGCGGCGGCCTTGCCGACCTCGGTCTGAATAAGGATGTAGGCCTGCACCATCACGTCCTCCCGGGCGATTGGATCACGCCGAAGGGCCACCGTACCCTGTGAGCGTCAGGAGGTGCGTCATCACAGTCGGAGATCTCGGCGAGTTCGGTGTCGTCAATCGTATTGCCGGACGCCTGCCCCAGGGAGAGGGGGTCATGCTCGGCCCGGGTGACGACGCCGCCATGGTCGCCGCGCCCGACGGGCGGGTGGTCGTCTCGACCGATCTGCTGGTCGAGCGCAGGCACTTCCGGCTCGACTGGTCCGGCGGGCGCGACGTGGGCCGCAAGGCCGCCGCCCAGAACCTGGCCGACATCGCCGCCATGGGGGCCGTCCCGACGTCCATCGTGGTCGGGCTCGGCATCCCCGCCGAGCTGCCGGTGGCCTGGCTGGACGCCCTGACCGACGGATTCCGCGAGGAGTGCGCGGTGGTCGGCGCGAGCGTGGTCGGCGGCGACATCACCCGGTCGGACCTGGTGGTCATCGGGGTGACCGCGCTGGGCGACCTGCGCGGGCGGGCGCCGGTGACGCGGTCCGGGGCGCGGCCGGGGCACGTGGTGGCCGTGGCCGGGCGGCTGGGGTACGCCGCCGCGGGGCTGGCGCTGCTGTCCGCCGGGGTCGCCGCGGGTTCCGGCGTGCTGGCGGAGGCGGTGACCGCTCACCGGCGGCCCTGCCCGCCGTACGAGGAGGGGCCGCGGGCGGCCGCGCTGGGCGCGAGCGCCATGCTCGACGTCAGCGACGGCCTGGTGCAGGACCTCGGGCACGTGGCCGCGGCCAGCGGCGTACGCGTCGAGCTCGATCCCGGGGCGTTCGCCGTGGGGGAGCCGGTGGCGGCGGCGGCCGAGGAACTGGGGCAGGATCCGCTCGAATGGGTGCTCACGGGTGGTGAGGATCACGCGCTCGCCGCGGTTTTCCCTCCTGACGTACGGCTGCCGCCGTCGTGGCAGGTCGTGGGCCGGGTGGTCGAGGGGGAGGGCGTCCTGGTGCACGGCCGCCAGGTGGGACAGGGCGGCTGGGATCACTTTCGGTGATGACTTGTCCCGATTTACGTGAAATTTTCCGGATTTAGGGTAGGACTAGCGGGATTGTTGTGACAAGGACGTAGTAAAGGTGTTATGAAGATTGGCGGCCACTGTAACCGCGAGAAAGGGCAGCCATGGGCCGCCACGGCACCGGTGGATCCGACGATGGGGATGAACGGGGGAACGGCAGCGCTTTCTGGGGTCCCGACGACCCGGCCGAGGCGCCGGGCTGGCCGGCGCTGCCGGACCAGGTCGAGGTGACGGGGCAGTGGGCCCCGATGCCGCGCCGCGAGGACGGCCCGCCGCAGCGCAGCGGCAGGCAGCCCGAGCCGTTCGAGACCACGGGTGCCTTCGCCGTGCCCGCCGACGCCGCCCCAGGGTTCCCGCCGTCCGACGCCCCCTCCGGCCCCTTTCCGCCGCCGAACGGCCCCCAGTTCTCCGGGTCGCCCTACCCCGAGCCGAACGGCGCCGGGCCGTTCGAGGTGACGGGCGCGTTCGCCCGCCCGGCCGACTGGGACGCCGTCGGCCCCTCTTCCCAGCCCGACGCCACGTCCGCCTTCGGGCCGCCGCCGAGCTTCGACGCCTCCGGCCGCACCCCGGGCCCCTTCGACGCCCCCCGGCGGAACACCGGCCCGTTCGACGCGCAGGGCCCTGACAGCGGCCCGTTCGACAGGCAGGGCGGGAACACCGGCCCCTTCGACGCCCAGGAGCCGGGCGGCACGGCCAGGTTCGACATGCCTGGACCCGGTGGCACCGCCAGGTTCGACGTGCCGGAGCCCGGAAGCACGGCCAGGTTCGACGTGCCCGCCGGGTCCGACACCGCTTTCCACGCCAGGCCGCCGGAGCCCGGTGACGTGAAGGTGGCCGGGGAGCCGACCGCCGCGCACACGCCCGCCTGGGCGGAGGCCGAGACCGGCTTCCTGCGTTCGGGCTGGTCCTCCGACCAGGACCTCGACGACCTGGACGAGTCCGGCGAGTCCCGTGGCCGTCGCCGCGGCGGCCGGCGCAAGTCGTCCAGGGGCGGCGGCGGTGGCGACGACGACGGCCTGAACCCGCCTGCCGGCGGCGGCAGCGGCAAGGGCAGGGGCCGCATGGCGCTGCTGTCGGTCGCCGCCGTGGCCGTCGTGCTCGGCGGCACGGTCGCCGGGGTGAAGCTCATGAGCTCCTCGGACGACCCCGGCAAGTGCGCGGACGCGAGCTGCGCCGCCGTCCACACCAGCGCCAGCCCCTCGACCGCCGCGGTCTCCGACCCCGGCACGGAGGAGGAAGAGCCCTCCGAGGAGCCGTCGGAGGACGAGGAGACGAGCACGCCCTCCGACGCCCCGACGACCACCGCCCCCACGGTCGGCAACCGCGTCCCGCGCCGCAGCACGGCCCCCACCCCCACGCCCACCAGGACGCGGACGAAGGCCTCGGCCAAGCCGACGCGGCAGCCGGAGCCGCCGGCCGAGGAGACGATCTCCGAGGCCCCGACCGACGACGGCACGCCCCTGGGCAACTCCGACACCGGCGTCGTCCCCACGGTGGGCAGCAGCCCCGCGCCCGCGACCACCTCCACGTCCGGGTACGGCGGCAGCGGCGGCTCGGTCAACGTGCGGCAGACGGTCAAGCAGCGGCTCACCTCGTACTCGGCCACGCTGCGCGTCACCAACCAGTCGCCGGCCCCGCTGGCGAACGCCACCTTCTCCCTCCCGGTCGAGGGCCGCGTGATGGACGTGAACGGCGGCTCCTGGACCCAGGACGGCGACCTGCTGATCATCGACCTGTCGGGCTCGCTGGCCGCCGGGGACTCGGTGAGCGTCACGTACTCGGCGACGGGGAAGGCGCAGGAGCCGGGCGCGTGCGGGCTGGTCGGCGGGGAGTGCGCGATCGGCTGAGTGCCTGCTTGGTGCCGGTCGAGTGGTTGGATGGGGTTCATGACGACCCCTCCACGTGTGCTGACCGTCGCGGGCTCCGATTCCGGAGGCGGCGCGGGCATCCAGGCCGACCTGAAGACCATGATGGCGATGGGCGTGCACGGCATGAGCGTGATCGCCGCCGTCACGGCCCAGAACTCGCTGGGCGTCCAGGGCTACTGGGAGCTGCCGCCCGAGGCCGTGCGCGCGCAGCTCGACTCCGTGCTGGGCGACATCGGGGCGCAGGCGGTCAAGACCGGCATGCTGGCCTCGCCGGTGCTGGTGGAGACGGTGGCCGAGGTGCTGGGGGCCTATGACGCGCCGGTGGTGGTCGATCCCGTCGGGGTGTCCAAGCACGGCGACTCCCTGCTCGCCCCCGAGGCCGTCGACACGCTCAGGACGCGCCTGCTGCCCGTGGCCACGGTCGTGACGCCGAACCTGTGGGAGGTGGAGCAGCTCACCTCGGTCAAGGTCGAGGACGAGGACGACCTGCGCAGGGCCGCCGACGCCGTGCTCGCGCTGGGGCCGTCCTGGGCCCTCATCAAGGGCGGCCATCTGCCCGGCGCCCCCGTCGACCTCCTGACCGACGGCACGACCGAGTACCGCTTCGCCGCCGAACGCCTCGACAACCGGCACACCCACGGCACGGGCTGCACCCTGGCCTCGGCCCTGGCGTCCCGGCTCGCGCTCGGCGACGACGTCCCGACGGCGGTGGGGAGGGCCAAGGAGTACGTGACGGGCGCGATCGCCCGCGGCTTCCCTCTGGGCTCCGGCATCGGCCCGGTGGACCACGCCTGGCGCTGGCGCTGACCCTTGAGCCCGTCCCATGGCGGGAGCGGGCCAGGGGGCGGGCACGACGAAAGCCCGCCGCTCCAGTGATCAGGAGCGGCGGGCTTCGCGAAAGACGAGAACTAGCGGGTGACCTTGCCCGCCTTGATGCACGAGGTGCACACGTTCAGCTTCTTCGGCGTGCCGCCGACGACCGCGCGGACCGTCTGGATGTTGGGGTTCCAACGACGACGGGTACGGCGGTGCGAGTGGGACACGTTGTTGCCGAAGGTCGGCCCCTTGCGGCAGACATCGCAGACGGAAGCCACGGTATCGCTCCTTATAACAGTCGATGTAGCCCTGTCCGCTGATGCTTTCCGGGCGGAGGGCATGCCGGGACAACCGGCCAGCCAGACGAGAATATCTGATCCACACCATTGGGCGCGAACCAGAGCACTGGACGGTGGCCGGTGCGGGGATATTCTCCTCCAACAAGGTAGCGCATGCGGGGAGGTCGAAGGAGCGCAGATGAAGGCCCTCGACCCGCCCGCGGTGCGCCGCTGGGCCCGCCTGGCCGCCGACGCCCTCGGCCGGGCGAGACCGGAGATCGACGCGCTCAACGTGTTCCCCGTGGCCGACGGCGACACCGGCACGAACCTGCACCTGACCATGCTGTCGGCGGCCGAGGCCGTCGAGTCCCTGCCCGACGACGTCGACGCGGCCGTGGTGTGGCAGACGCTCGCCTACGGGGCGCTGGTGGGGGCGCACGGCAACTCGGGGGTCATCGTCAGCCAGGCGCTGCGCGGGCTGGCCGAGGTGCTCAAGGACGGCTCCGACCTGCGCGCCGGCCTGGTCAGGGCGGCCACCCTCGCCAGGGAGGCCGTGGCCAGGCCGGTCGAGGGCACGGTGCTGACCGTGCTGGAGTCGGCCGCCCGGGCCGCCCGGGACGCCGACGGCGACGCGGGCGAGGTGGCGCGGCAGGCGGCGCGGGAGGCGCGGGCCGCGGTGCGCCGCACGCCGGGGCAGCTCGACGTGCTGGCCCGCAGCGGGGTCGTGGACGCGGGCGGCGCGGGGGCGGCGATCGTGCTGGAGACCCTGGCCGCCGTGCTCACCGACTCCTACAGCGACCACTACGACGTGCCGGCGCCGACCGGGCGGGTCACGCCGATGACCGAGGTGGGCGCCGGCTACGAGGTGATGTACCTGCTGGACGCCGACGAGCGCGCGGTGGCCGCGCTGCGCGACGAGCTCGACGCCATGGGCGAGTCGCTGGTCGTGGTGGGCGGCGAGGGCCTGTGGAACGTGCACGTGCACGTGGCCGACGCGGGGGCGGCCGTGGAGGCGGGGCTGCGGGCGGGGCGTCCGCACCGGGTCAGGATCACGTACCTGGCCGAGCGCACGCACCGGGGCAGGGCGGGCAGGGGCGTGGTGGCGGTGGCGGCCGGCGACGGGATCGCGGCGCTGTTCGAGGAGAGCGGCGCGGTCGTGGTGCGCCGCGCGCCAGGCACCCGGCCCGCGCTGCCGGAGCTGCTGGCCGCGATCAGGCAGGCGGGCGCCGAGGTGGCCGTGCTGCCGAACGACGAGGGCGTCCTCGCGGTCGCCGTCGCGGCGGCGGAGATCGCCCGCGAGGACGGCGTGGCCGTCAGCGTCCTGCCGACCAGGGCGACCGTGCAGGGGCTGTCGGCGCTGGCCGTGCACGACCCGCTGCGCCGGTTCGACGACGACGTGGTGGCCATGACGGACGCCGCCGGCCACACCAGGTACGGACATCTGGCGGTGGCGGACAGGGAGGCGTTCACCAGCGCGGGCGTGTGCCGGCCGGGCGACGTGCTGGGCCTGATCGACGGGGACGTGGCGGTGATCGGCGGCGACCTGGAGCGCGTGGCGAGGCTGATCATCGACCGGATGGTGGCCGGCGGCGGCGAGCTGGTGACCCTGGTCACGGGCTCCGACCTGCCCGAACGGCTGGCCGTCCGGCTGGAGGACCACCTGCGGCGCACGCGGCCGGACGTGGACCTGGTCGTCTACGACGGCGAGCAGGGCGGCTACCCGCTGCTGATCGGCGTCGAGTAGCGGCGCGCACCCCTTCCGCGAGCGACTCCCAGGCCCGGCGCGGCCTCTTCCGTGGGCGCCCCGGGGCTCGGCGCGGCCCCTTCCGCGGGCGACTCCCGGGCCCGGTGCGGGATTCCTGTCGGCCGCAGGCGGTAGAACTGGATCCCGTGAGCCGTTTCGACGAGCCCCTGACCAAAGCGCTCGACCCGAAGACCGCCAAGCTGCTGCACAGCGTGCTCGGCCTGGAGACGGTCGGCGACCTGCTGCGCCACTACCCGCGCCGCTACGCCGAGCGCGGCGAGCTGACCTCGCTCGACGCGCTGGAGGTCGACGAGCACGTCACCGTGGTCGGCGAGGTGACCAGGCTGATGCGCAAGCCCATGCGCAACCGCGGCGGCACGTGGCTGGAGGCCGAGGTCGTCGACGGCAACGGCAGCCGCATCTACCTGGCGTTCTTCGGCAAGGGCTCCCATGTGGCCGAGTCGCGGCTCAAGCCGGGGCGGCGCGGCATGTTCGCCGGCAAGGTGGGGCTTTTCGGGGCGCGCTCCAAACCGCGCTGGCAGCTCTCGCACCCCGAGTTCGAGCTGTTCGAGGAGGAGGCCGAGGCGAGCGCTGAGGAGTTCGCGTCCGCGCCGGTGCCGATCTACCCGGCGGGCAAGGACGTCACGCCGTGGGCGATCCGCCGGGCGGTCGGCGTGGTGCTCGACACGCTGGGCCCGCTCGACGACCCGCTGCCCGCCGACCTGCGGGCCAGGCACGGCCTCCAGCCGCTCGCCGAGGCGCTGGTGGCCATCCACCGGCCGAAGGACCTCGCCGACGTGGGCCGGGCGCGCAAGCGGCTGAAGTTCGACGAGGCGTTCGTGCTGCAGGCGGTGCTGCTCCAGCGCCGCCAGGCGGCCACGGCGTGGCCGGCCAGGCCGCGTCCGAGGCGTCCCGACGGCATGCTGGCCGACTTCGACGGACGGCTGCCGTTCTCCCTCACCGAGGGGCAGGCGCAGGTGGGCGAGGAGATCGCGGCCGACCTGGCGCTGGAGCACCCGATGCACCGGCTGCTGCAGGGCGAGGTGGGCGCGGGCAAGACGGTCGTGGCGCTGCGCGCGATGCTCCAGGTGGTCGACGCGGGCGGCCAGGCCGCGCTGCTGGCCCCGACGGAGGTGCTGGCCCAGCAGCACCACCGCTCGATCACGAACATGCTGGGCGAGCTGGCCCAGGGCGGCATGTTCGGCGGCACGGCGGTCACGCTGCTGACGGGCTCGATGGGCGCGGCGGCGCGGCGTGCGGCGCTGCTCGACGCGGCCTCGGGCACGGCGGGCATCGTGGTCGGCACGCACGCCCTGCTCCAGGAGCACGTGCAGTTCGCCGACCTGGGGCTGGTCGTGGTCGACGAGCAACACCGCTTCGGCGTGGAGCAGCGTGACGCGTTGCGCGAGAAGGCGGGCGGGGGCCGTCCGCACGTGCTGGTGATGACCGCGACCCCGATCCCGCGCACGGTCGCCATGACGGTCTTCGGCGACCTTGAGGTCTCGACGCTGTCGCAGCTCCCGTCGGGGCGCGCGCCCATCACCACGCACGTCGTGCCGGCCGCCGAGAAGCCCCACTATCTCGAACGCACCTGGCAGCGGGTGCGCGAGGAGGTGGAGCTGGGCAGGCAGGCGTACATCGTGTGCCCGCGGATCGGCGACCTGGAGGGCGACGAGGGCGACCTGGCGGCGGCGGGGGGCGACGACGACCGCCGTCCGCCGCTGGCCGTGCTGGAGGTCGCCGAGCTGCTCACCCAGGGCCCGTTCCAGGACCTGCGGGTCGGCACCTTGCACGGCAAGCTCCCGCCGGAGGAGAAGGACGCGATCATGCGCTCCTTCACCAAGGGCGAGCTCGACGTGCTGATCGCCACCACCGTCATCGAGGTGGGCGTCGACGTGCCCAACTCCTCGGTGATGATCATCATGGACGCCGACCGCTTCGGCGTCTCGCAGCTCCACCAGCTGCGCGGGCGGGTGGGCCGGGGCGGCCTGCCCGGCCTGTGCCTGCTGGTCTCCGACTTCCCCGAGGGCACCCCGGCCCGCGCCCGCCTCGACGCGGTGGCCGCCACGCTCGACGGCTTCGAGCTGTCCCGCGTCGACCTGGAGCAGCGCCGCGAGGGCGACGTCCTGGGGGCGGCCCAGTCGGGCAAGCGCAGCTCGCTGAAGCTCCTGCAGCTCCTGAGAGACGAAGACGTCATCACAACAGCGCGGGACGAAGCCGCAAAGCTCCTGTCGGACGACCCCGAACTGGCCCACCATGAGGGCTTGCGCGCCGAGATAGCCCGCCTCCTGGAGGACGAGAAGGCGGAGTACCTGGAGAAGACGTGAGGGCCCAGGAGAACCACGGAGCCGGTCAACGAAGGCTCGCGTGACGGCGGCGAGCCGGTGAAGGGTCAGAGGCCGTTGCATGGAGGGCCGTCAGCCGAAGTATGGCGAGTGGGAAACCACGCGAAGCCGTAAAAAAGAAGAAGTCAATGGCCCAGCCGCGGGGACGGCCTCCCCCCGAATGCCGTCCCCGGCTGGGCCCACCCTCGGGTCAGGTGCCGAGGGAACCGGCGTGCGGAAGGGCTCACGATCACGCCGGTCGGCCTTCATGTGGGTCACCTTGAAGGCCGCAGACTCATCATGCGGGCCGATCCGGCCGATGTGAATCACCCTTGCGCAGTCGAGGCCGACACTTGTCCACTCTTGACCTGGGCGAACATGCGGAACAATGGGCCTTATGACTCGGATCATCGCGGGGAGCGCGGGTGGGCGGCGGTTGGCCGTGCCGCCGGGGCGGGGCACGAGGCCGACCAGCGACAGGGCCAGGGAAGGCATCTTCTTGACCCTCGACTCCCTGTACGGCCTGCGCGAGGCCCGCGTGCTCGACCTGTACGCCGGTTCGGGCGCCGTGGGCCTGGAGTCGCTGTCCAGAGGCGCGGCCCACGCGCTGCTCGTCGAGTCCGACGCCAAGGCGATCCGGACGATCAGGGCCAACATCCGGTCTCTCGGCCTGGAAGGCGCCGAGCTGGTGGCCGACAAGGTCGAGCGGGTCCTGGCCAGGCCGCCGGAGGAGCCGTTCGACATCGTCTTCGCCGATCCGCCGTACGCGCTGGGTGACGGCGAGGTCACGCGGGTCCTGGAGCTGCTGCGCGACAACGGCTGGCTGATGGACGAGGGACTGGTGGCATTCGAGCGGGAAACGAGGGGCAAGTCCTTGATGTGGCCGGAAGGATATGTTGAGGAGAGGGTCCGTAGATACGGCGAAGCATCCGTTTGGTACGGTCGCGCCGCCGGGAACCCGTAGACCTGGGAGGCGTCTTGCGCCGCGTTGTCTGCCCGGGGTCGTTCGACCCCATCACCAATGGCCACCTCGACATCATCGGCCGGTCGGCCCGCCTGTACGACGAGGTGGTCGTGGCGGTCCTCATCAACATCGAGAAGAGCAGCCTGTTCACGGTCGACGAACGGATCGAGATCCTTCAGACCGTGACGAAGGAGTACCCCAACGTCAAGGTGCAGAAGTTCCACGGCCTGCTGGTGGACTTCTGCAAGCACAACGACATCCCCGCCATCGTCAAGGGCATCAGGGTCGTCAGCGACTTCGACTACGAGCTGCAGATGGCCCAGCTCAACTACCGTCTGTCGGGCGTCGAGACGCTCTTCATGCCCACCAATCCCGAGTACTCCTTCCTGTCCTCCAGCCGGGTCAAGGAGATCGCGCGGTATGGTGGCGACGTGTCCGGCCTGGTCCCTGACCTGGTGCACAAGCTGCTCATCGAGCGTCTCAGGGGCTGACCGCGACCTGGTATCCTTTCATTTCGGCCTTGTACGACGGCGAGCGTCTTCGCCATGCCTAGCGAGAGCAGGATGACTCAGCACCTCGACCCCCGCTCCCCTTGGGTGCTCTCCACTCATGATCTGGGGAAGCGACCGGGCACGATGCGGCAGATGACCCTGTCCCTTCCGGCACCGGCTAACCTCGGCGTCGACATGATCGGTGTCCCCAAAGACGCCGAAGTCGAGCTGGACCTCCGGCTCGAAGCAGTGATGGAAGGCGTGCTCGTCTCGGGCACGGCGCACGCCCCGCTCGCCGGGGAGTGCGCGCGGTGCCTTGACCCGATCACCTCGGACATCGAGGTCGATCTGCAGGAGCTGTTCTTCTACTCCGACGAGGACGCCTCGGAGGACGACTCGCTGCTCGACGGAGAGCTGCTCGACCTCGAGCCGACGTTCCGTGACGCGGTGGTGCTCGCACTGCCGCTGAGCCCCGTGTGCCGCGAGGACTGCGAGGGGCTCTGCACGGAGTGCGGGATCAAGCTGGCCGAGGCCGGCGACGATCACCGGCACGAGAAGATCGATGCCCGCTGGGCGTCGTTGCAAGGTCTGGTTTCCGAGAACGATAACGATCAGGAGAAGTGACGTGGCCGTCCCGAAGCGAAAGATGTCGCGGAGCAACACCCGCGCCCGTCGCTCCCAGTGGAAGACGACTGCTGTCGCCCTGGTGAGCTGCCCGCAGTGCCGTTCGCCCAAGCAGCCGCACATCGCGTGCCCCACCTGCGGCACCTACAACCGTCGTCAGGTCATCGAGCCGTCCGCCTGATCACACTGACAGCAGGCCCGCCCGTCAGGTTCGGAGCGGGTTTCACCGTCAGCAGTTGACGTGATGCCGACCGGGTGCCATTGTGCCTCGGTCGGCGTTAACGTCTGTAGATGCGTACGGCGGCGGTTCGCCCGCGGCCGTGGTGGACGCCGGGGCTACCCGTTACCCCGACGCCCACCACGTTTTCGGGCATCTTCCGCGGCCGCCTTGTGAAGATGTCCGAGGAGGAAACACGTGGGCGCAGGTCCTAAGCCGGTGGCCGTGGAGGTCGCCAGGGAAGAGCTGCAGCGGGTCCTGGTCGTCGGCCTCGACCCCGACATCCTCGAGCGGGCGCTGACGCACCGCTCCTACGCGTACGAGAACGGCGGCCTGCCCACCAACGAGCGCCTGGAGTTCCTCGGCGACTCGGTGCTGGGTCTCGTGGTCACCGACACCCTCTACCGCAACCACCCCGACCTGCCCGAGGGGCAGCTCGCCAAGCTGCGCGCCGCCGTGGTCAACATGCGCGCGCTGGCCGACGTCGCCCGCAACCTGGGCCTGGGCCGGTTCCTGCGGCTCGGCAGGGGCGAGGAGGGCACCGGCGGGCGCGACAAGTCCTCGATCCTGGCCGACACGCTGGAGGCGCTGATCGGCGCGATCTACGTGGACAAGGGCCTCGACGAGGCGTTCCGGGTCGTCCACCTGCTGTTCGACCCGCTGATCGTGCGCTCGGCCTCGCTGGGCGCGGGGCTCGACTGGAAGACGTCCCTGCAGGAGCTCACCGCCTCCGAGGCGCTCGGCGTGCCCGAGTACCACGTCGAGGAGAGCGGCCCCGACCACGCCAAGTCGTTCACGGCCATGGTGCGCGTGGGCGGCGAGTCCTACGGCTCGGGCAGCGGGCGCAGCAAGAAGGAGGCCGAGCAGCAGGCGGCCGAGGCGGCCTGGACGCGCATCCGGGCCCGCCGCGAGCAGCGCGAGAGCCAGCCCGCGAGCTGACCCCGGCGCACGGGAAGCCCCGGCCCGCGTCCGGCGTTGTGACTGCGGATCCGTCCCCGCCGCGGCATGCCCGGCGGCCGGGGAAGTCGAGAGGACGGTGGGTGCACGGTGCCTGAGCTGCCAGAGGTCGAGGTCGTCAGGCGCGGCCTGGCGCGATGGGTCGTCGGCCGCGAGATCGCCGCCGCGGAGGTGCTCCACCCGCGCGCGATCCGGCGGCACGTCCCCGGGGCCGACGAGTTCACCGCCCGCCTGAAGGGCCGTACGGTGTTGTCGGCCGAGCGCCGCGGCAAATACCTGTGGCTGCCCCTGTCGGGCGGCGAGGAGGCCCTGCTGGCCCATCTGGGCATGAGCGGCCAGCTGCTCGTCGTCGATCCGCAGACGCCCCCGGAGAAACACCTGCGCGTCCGCCTCCGCTTCGAGGACGGCGGCCCCGACCTGCGCTTCGTCGACCAGCGCACGTTCGGCCACGTCATGCTGACCCCGCTCGTCGGCGGCGTGCCCGCGCCGATCGCGCACATCGCGCCCGACCCGTTCGAGGCGTCGTTCGACGAGGCGGAGTTCACCCGCCGGCTCAGGGCCAGGCGCACCGAGATCAAGCGGGCGCTGCTGGACCAGTCGCTGATCAGCGGCGTCGGCAACATCTACGCCGACGAGGCGTTGTGGATCGCCCGGCTCCACTGGGCGCGTCCCACCGAGACGCTGACCCGTCCGAAGGTCGCCGAGCTGCTGGCCGGCGTGCGCACGGTGATGGGCGCCGCCCTCCAGCAGGGCGGCACCTCCTTCGACAGCCTCTACGTCAACGTCAACGGCGAGAGCGGCTACTTCGACCGGTCGCTGGAGGTCTACGGCCGCCGCGACCTGCCGTGCTCGCGCTGCGGCACGCCCATCAGGCGCGAGGCGTTCATGAACCGGTCGTCGTACTCCTGCCCCAAATGCCAGCGAAAGCCGCGGTGAGCAGCGCCAGCGCGGCGCCCAGCCACATCACCGACGAGATCGACACGCCGTCCACCACCCGGCCGCCGACGAACGAGCCGAGCGCGATCGAGACGTTGAACGCCCCCACGAACAGCGCGGTGCCCAGCTCGCCCCCGCCCGAGCGCATGATCCACAGCTGCAGCGCCACGCCGACGCCGCCGTAACCGAGGCCCCACACGACGAGCATGACCAGGGGCAGCCCGACCAGCGCCAGCGCCGCCGTGGAGGCGGCGATGAGCAGGGCCAGGACGATCAGCACCGGCTTGGGGTCGCGGGCCGCCCTGGCGCCCGCGACGAAGTTGCCGACGACGCCGGCCGCGCCGTACACCAGCAGGGCGACGCTGACCAGGCCGGGACCGGCGTCCGCGACCTGCTCCAGGAACGGCCGGACGTAGGTGTAGGCCGCGAAGTGCCCGGTGATGATCAGCACGGTCGCCGCCAGCACGACCCGCAGCGCCCCCGGCAGCGGCGCGCGGGCGCCGCCCGAGGCGGCCTCGCCCGGCATCGGCGGCAGCACGGCGGCCAGCAGCCCGAGCAGCACCAGCGCCAGCCCGCCCATGACCGCGAACGACGTGCGCCACCCCGCCGCCGAGGCGATGAGCGTGCCCGCCGGCACGCCGAGCACCGAGGCCACCGACACGCCGCCGAGGATCACCGACGTGGCCCTGCCCACCGAGCGCTCGGGCACCAGCCGCAGGCCCAGCCCGGCCGCGAAGGCCCAGAACCCGCCGATGCTGATCCCGGTCAGCACCCGCGCGCCCAGCATGACGGGGAAGCTCGTCGCGAACGCCGCCGCCAGGTTGGCCACCGCGAGCAACGCCATCAGGCCGAGCAAGGGGACGCGCCGGTCCAGCCGCCGGGTGGCCAGGGCCAGCACGGGGGCCGAGACGGCCGCGACCAGCCCCGGCAGCGACACCATCAGCCCGGCGGTGCCGTCGGACACGCACCGGCACCACGCCGACGAGGAGCTGCGTCTTCTCCAGCCCGCCGGAACTGCCGGAGCCGCTGGTGGGGGTGGGGGCCGCGCCGCCGCCGCAGGCCGCGAGGCCGGCGACGAGGGCCAGCGCGGCGGCGGCGTGTGCGATCTTCACGATGCTTTCTCCAGACTGGCCGGCGCGATTCCTGGCCGGGCAAGGGGAGAATCGCGGCGCGCGCACGGCCGGACGCGGGCCCGAATCGCCCGAACCCCCGACCCATTCGGCGCCACCGGAAAGCCCCGCTGCCACGAATGGCGATCGTACAGCAGGAGTCGCGGCCACCGCCATGAAACAAACCGAGCATTTGTATTGACGGCCCTGACGGTCGGTATAAGTCGCGGTAAATCGGTTATTCGCGTATATCCCTGGCCATTGTGGGAGCAATTGCTGAACTGCGTATCGCCGCCGACGAGGCCATTGCCGCTCCTTGGGCGTGCCATGAGAGCCGGGTTGAGAGCATGTGGGCGGCAGGAGTCCCGGCGAGACCGGTGAGGGGGTGGGGGCCCTGCGGCCGCTTCGGCTCTCGGTCCAGGCGCGTCTCATCCTGGCGACCGCCGTGTTGTCGCTCATCGTCTGCGCGGCGATCGGCGTCGCCCTCGACCTGCTGATCCGCGACAGGATGCGGCAGGACGTCTTCGCCGACACCCAGCGGGCCACCACCGAGTGGATCGGCTCGATGGGCACCACCTTCCCGCCCCCGGTCACCACCTCGTACGTCGACCTCATCCAGCTCGTGGACGCCCGCGGGCAGGTGGTCGCGGCCAACCGCGCCGCCCGGGGCAGGCCGCCCGTCAGCACGCTCTGGCCGCCCTCCGACGAGCGCATCCGGCACGGCGTGGCCTGCCGGGGGGACGAGTGCCTGATGTTCACCGCCACCCGGCCCTCGCCGCAGGAGGAGCGGCTGCTGTGGCACGGCGCGTCCCACGTCGTCTACGCCGCCCGGGTGGAGCCGCCGCTGCTGTCCACCCACCGCCTGGAGCTGATCATCGTCGCCGGGGGCCTGGCCGTCAGCGCGTTGCTGACCTGGATCGCCGCGTTCCTCATCGGGCGCACGCTGCGGCCGGTCGAGGCGATGCGGGCCAGGATGGCCGAGATCACCGTCACCGACCTGAGCAAGCGGGTGCCCGAGCCGCCCGGTGGCGACGCGGTCGCCGAGCTCGCGCGCACCGCCAACAGGACGCTGGCCCGCCTGGAGGAGGCGGTCGAGCAGCAGCGCAACTTCTCCTCCATGGTCTCCCACGAGCTGCGCACGCCGCTGACCGGCCTGCGCGCCCGGCTGGAGGAGGCGCTGACCTACCCCGACGTGGACCCCCGCGCCGCCCTGAGCGACGCCCTGTCCACCGCCGACCGGTTCCAGGCGATCATCGAGGAGATGTTGCTGCTGGCCCGCGTCCGCACGGCCTCCCCGCACGACCGGGAGCCGGTGCGGCTCGGCGACCTGGTCCGCGAGGAGGTCGCGAGCCGGCGGGCGGGCCTGCTGATCCGCGTGCACGTCGAGGAGGACCTCCAGGTGCTCGGCAACCGCGTCCAGCTCGGCGAGGTGCTGACGAACCTGCTGGTCAACGCCCAGCGGCACACCCGCACGGTGGTCGAGGTCCGGGTGGAGCGCAGAGACGGCCAGGCGGTGGTCACGGTCCGCGACGACGGCGCGGGCGTCGCGCCCGACGACCGCGAGCGGGTGTTCGAGCCCTTCGTCCGCCTGTCGGAGGGACGCCGGCGCGACCCCGGGGGCAGCGGGCTCGGCCTGGCCATCTCCCGCGCCATCGCCCGCGCCCACCAGGGCGACCTGGAGATCGAGGACACCCCGGACGGCCCATGCTTCGCCCTGCGCCTCCCGCTCCCCGCCCCCGGCCCGGACGCCCAGCCGCGCTAGCGACCGGTTTCGGCCGCCGGGCGGCGGGCAGTCGGGCGGGACCCCGAGACGAGAAGGAACATCGTGCCGACCGCACGAGAGATCATGACCCCGCACGCGGAGTGCGTGAGCGCCGAGGAGTCCGTGCTGGTGGCCGCCGAGAAGATGGCCCGCATGGACGTCGGGTCGCTGCCCGTCTGCGGCTCCGACGACCGGCTGAAGGGCATGCTCACCGACCGCGACATCGTGGTGAAGGTGCTGGCCGCGGGCAAGGACCCGGCTCAGTGCCGGGCGGGCGAGCTGGCCCAGGGCGAGGCCGTCACCATCGGCGCCGACGACGACGCCCGCGAGATCCTGCGCACCATGGCCGGCCACCGCGTGCGGCGCCTGCCGGTCATCGACGGGCACCGGCTCGTCGGGATCGTCGCGCTCGCCGAAGTCGCCAAGTCGGTGCCCGACGCCAAGGTGGGCGACCTGCTCGACGCCCTCACCACGGACTGACCGGCAGCACGGCCTGACCCGGCACCACGACCTGGCCAGCGCCACGGACTGACCGGCTGCACGGCCTGACCGGCGCCATGGAGCGCCCGGGGCGGCGTGGGCGGCGGACGCGTCCCTCGGGGGCGCCCCGCCGCCCGGCCGAACCTCGCCCGCGTCCTCAGGACGCGGTCACTGGCACTTGCCCTTCAGCCACGCGCTGAACTCCGGCGTGTAGTCGGTGGCCACCCGCTTGGCTCCGCTCGCCAGCGCCGACTTCCACGCGTTCTCGTTCAGGGTCCAGGAGGGCGGCGGCTCCTCCCACTTGGTCACCTCCGGCCAGATCGGGCCGCCGGTCAGCACCTGGCTCAGGCCCGCGGCGGTCACGCGGCTCCTGAGCTCGGCGGCGATCGCGCTGTCGTGGGAGTACAGGATGATCTCCTGCGCCTGGTGGTTCTCCTTGACCGGCCCGAGCACCTCGTTCCACGCCTGCGCCTTGACGGTGGCGTTCGAGCTGAGCAGCGACTGGCGGGCCTCGGGCTTGATCTCGACCAGCCCGATCATGCCGGCCGACCTCATCGCGGCCAGCCACTCGCGGAAGGTGTGGACGGTCTCGCCCTTGAACAGGCCGCGCACGATGGTCCGGCCCTTGAGCGCGGTGTCGCCCGCCGCCCACCAGATCTCGGTGATGTTCTTCTTCGTGCCCGACAGGCCCCAGGTCGAGGTGTTGTGCCACATGACGGCCTTGGTGCCGTCCTTGGTGAGCTGGAGGTCGGCCTCGACGCCGGAGGCGCCCCAGCCCTTGTAACGCTGCACGGCGGTGGGGTTGTTGGGCTGGCGCACCTGGTCCCGTTCCCAGGCGTTGGGGCCGGTCGGGTAGCCGCCGTGCCCGAAGATCAGGGGGCAGACGGGCAGTGCGGCAGCCTGGGCGGCGGGCTGGGCGGCGGGCTGGGCGGCGGACGGCGAGGTGAGCGAGGAGGCCAGCGTCAGGGCGGCGAGAGAGGCGGCGAGGGGGACGGCCAAGGCACGCACCTTTCGATCTTGTAGTTGCCCGCACTCTGCCACATTCATGGACGTTCCGTCCTGGGCAAGCGGCTCGGCGGGCGAGGGCTGCGCAGGCGTGACCCGGGTCGCCGGTACAGTCGTCGGTACCGTGACGGCTTGTGGCAGGCTGCCACGGGAACCGGCGCCCGAACCCTGTGGCGGGGCCTGTTTTTGTGGGATCTGCACAAAGCAGGAGCCCCGGCGTGCACTATGCGGACATTGGTGCACGCGGCGGTGATCGAGCACGGTAGAGACAGTGACAGGCGAGGCTCCGGGACAACCCCGGACTTCGCCTACTTGTACGGGGTACGTGGGAGGCTCAACCGGTGTTCAATCGTGTCGCCATCGTCAACCGCGGAGAGGCCGCGATGCGGCTCATCCACGCCGTCCGGGATCTTTCGGCGGAGACCGGCAAGCGGATCGAGACGATCGCGCTCTACACCGACGCCGACCGCGACGCGACCTTCGTCCGCGAGGCGGACGTCGCCTACCCGCTGGGGCCCGCCTCCGCGCGCCCGTACCTCGACCACGCCGTGCTGGAGCGGGCGCTGATCGAGACCGGGGCCGACGCCGCGTGGGTCGGCTGGGGCTTCGTCGCCGAGGACCCCGCCTTCGCCGAGCTGTGCGAGAAGATCGGCGTCACCTTCGTCGGGCCGAGCGCGGAGGCGATGCGCCGGCTCGGCGACAAGATCGGCGCCAAGCTCATCGCCGAGGAGGTCGGCG